>CAUZBA010000345.1:0-4042 GCA_963577635.1 Phycisphaerae bacterium | reverse complement strand
ACGGCCACAACAGTCCGCGACTGGCTGAGTCGTGTCGGCGTCAAGACGTTATTCATCGAGCCGGGCAGCCCATGGGAGAATGGTTACAACGAGTCATTCAACGGGAAGTTACGAGACGAACTGTTGAGCGCGGAGATCTTTGACACGCAATTGGAGGCGAAGGTGCTGATCGAACGCTGGCGACACCACTACAACACGGTCCGTCCGCACAGTTCACTGGGGTACCGGCCTCCCGCACCCGAGGCGATTCAGACATGGCCGGCAGACGGAGGGGCGTAGCCCCGGAGTCTGGCGGCCATGTCTGAGCAGGAGCAAACGCTAACATAGGAACTGGTGTCACTCACGGGGGCAGGTCACGGTGGCGGTGATTTAGCGATGGGGACCTACCGATGAACAGAGCCATGATCTCGGGGATCACGGGTCAGGACGGTTCCTACCTGGCGGAGTTTCTTCTGGCCAGGGGCTACGAGGTGCACGGCCTGATTCGTAGGGCCAGCACCTTTAATACGGACCGCATCGACCACCTCTATCTCGACCCGCACGAACAGCCGTCCCGACTGCGGTTGCACTACGCCGACCTGACCGACGCCAGCGGTCTGTCTCGCCTTGTGCGCCAGGTTGAGCCGACGGAGGTGTATAACCTCGGCGCCCAGAGCCACGTCCGAGTCAGCTTTGACCAGCCGATCTACACCGCCGAGGCCACGGCAATCGCGGCGCTGAAGCTGCTCGAGGCCGTCCGCGACTACCAGCAGGCCAGCGGTAACCGGGTACGCTACTACCAGGCATCCAGCTCGGAGATGTATGGCAAGGTCGTCGAGACACCGCAGACCGAGTCGACCCCGTTCTACCCGCGCTCACCCTATGCGGTGGCCAAGGTGTACGCCCACTGGGCCACGATCAATTACCGCGAGAGCTACGATCTGCACGCCTCCTGCGGGATCCTCTTCAACCACGAGAGCCCACGTCGCGGAGAGACGTTTGTCACCCGCAAGATCACGCGAGCCGCGGGTCGCATCAAACACGGGCTCCAAAGAAAACTGTACCTGGGCAATCTCGACGCGAAACGCGACTGGGGATTCGCTGGCGACTACATCGAAGCGATGTGGCAGATGCTGCAGCAGGACAAGCCGGACGATTACGTGATCGCCACGGGCCAGACCCACTCGGTCCGCGAATTCCTGAAAAAGGTGTTCGCGAGCATGGAACTGAATTTCGAGGAATTCGTGGAGATCGATCCACGATACTTCCGCCCCGCCGAGGTGGATCTTCTTCAGGGAGATTCGGCGAAGGCCGCCAGGGCGCTTGGGTGGATGCCCAAGGTCGGGTTCGATCAGTTGATCGAGTTGATGGTTGAACACGATCTGGAACTGGCGGCTCGGGAGAAGACGCTTCGCGACGCGGGGCACAAGCTGCCCGATCGCGTCGGCCACGATCAATGAAATGTCCAGACCATGCTTGACTGGCCCCAACTACGGGTGATTGTTACCGGCGGGTCGGGGTTTCTCGGCAATTGCGTGTGCCGCCTCCTGCGGCAGCGCGGTGTTGCCGACGACCGCCTGATCGTGGTTCGGCAGGCCGATTACGACCTGACCGTTCAGGATCGGGTGGCTCAGATGTACCGCGATCTGAAGCCGCAGGTCGTGATTCACCTTGCGGCCGAGGTCGGCGGGATCGGCGCCAATCGCGACCATCCGGGTCGCTTTTTCTACGCCAACATGTCGATGGGGCTGCACCTGATCGAACAGGCGCGAACCGCCGGGCTACGGAAGTTCGTGCACACGGGAACGGTCTGTGCCTACCCGAAGTTCGCCGAGGTGCCGTTCCGCGAGGACGACCTCTGGAACGGCTACCCGGAGGAAACCAACGCGCCATACGGCGTGGCCAAGAAAGCGCTGTTTGTCATGCTTGACGGTTACAGGCGCGAATACGGCCTCGACTGCGCCGTCGTTGTGCCGGTCAATCTTTACGGGCCCCGCGACAACTTTGACCCGTCGACGTCGCACGTCATTCCTGCCCTGATCCGCAAGTGCGAGTCCGCGCGGTTGGATGCGGAGGCCCGTCGCGACGCCGTGGTCACCTGTTGGGGCACGGGTTCGGCGTCACGCGAGTTTCTGTACGTCGAGGATGCCGCCGAGGGCATCGTCCGCGCCGCCGAGCGGATCGACAGCCCGGAACCGATCAACCTCGGCACCGGCAGCGAGATCACCATTCGAGACCTGGTGAAACTGATCGCGAAACTTTGCGGCTTCGCGGGGCGTATCGAGTGGGACGACTCCAAGCCCGACGGGCAACCCCGGCGTTGCCTCGACACGTCCCGTGCCCGGCAGTTGCTGGGCTGGGAGGCGAAGACGTCATTCGAGGAGGGACTGCGGACGACGATCGACTGGTGGCGGGGCGAGGTCGGTTGAGATGATCCTTTGATATTCGATATTCCATGCCTGACGGTTGCGTCATCACGATTGGCACGTTCGACGGGGTGCACATGGGTCACCGGGCGATTCTGGCCGAAGCCCGGCGGCTGGCCACCGCTCACGGAACAAAGGTCGTCGCCCTGGCGTTCGATCCGCATCCGGCAAGCATCCTGCGGCCCGAGCATGAGCCCCCGCGGCTGACGACGCCGGACGAAAAATGCAGCGCCCTGCGCCACGCCGGCGCAGACGAGGTTGAATTGATCGAGCCGACGCGGCAACTGCTCGACCAGAGCCCCGAAACGTTCATCCAGTCGCTGGTGGACACGATGGGCATCAAGGCGATTGCCGAGGGCGCGAATTTCCGGTTCGGCCGGGACCGTCGCGGCGACGCCGCCACGCTGCGCTGGATCGGTGAGCGGATCGGTTTCGAGTTCGCGGAGGTATCGCCGGTTCGGGTGACGCTCTGCGACCAATGGTCGGTTCAGGTCAGCAGTTCACTGATTCGCTGGCTGCTGGAGCAAGGGCGCGTCGCTGATGCGTCGCGCTGTCTGGGACGCAGTTACGGTCTGTCGGGATCGGTCGTCGCCGGCGCAAGGCGAGGCCGTACGATCGGCGTGCCGACGGCGAACGTGGACCCACTCGTCACGCGACAGGTCATGATTCCAGCCGACGGCGTGTACGGCGGAACCGTGTCCGTCGCCGGACGCGGGCGGCATCCTGCGGCGATCAGCATCGGCGTCAAACCAACGTTTGCCGACGGTGGCCGCGTGGTCGAAGCCCACCTGATCGATTTCGACGGCGACCTGTATGGGAAGAACATCCGTGTCGAAACGGTGCGATGGCTGCGGGAGCAGCGCCGCTTCAAGACCGTCGAGTTGCTGCAGGCCCAGTTGCAGCGCGACATTGCCCGCACGCGTAGACTCGGCGAGCAGGGCCTGTTGGAGGTTTCGGCAGCGCGCCGCGGCCACACCGCGGGATGTGTGACCGCGCCGCCGACCGCTTGAATTCATGACCCACAATAGAGCGGTTTCAATCCAGATGAGCGAATACCGATCCAACATCACCGTTCAAGACGCGGCGCACCGCGTCGGTGCCGCGTCCCACGTCGTCGTGACGACCCACGCGAAACCCGACGCCGACGCGATCGGTTCCGTCATCGCGCTGACCCGGGCGCTGCGCGTCCGTGGTTCCCGGGCGGACGCGTGGCTGATGCCCCCGGTTCCGGCGCATCTGGCGGCCCTGCGCGGCGCCGACATCGCACGCATCTACGAAGGGCCCGCGTCCCTGGGTTCCCCCGAGCTGGTGGTGGTCCTGGACACCGGCGCGTGGTCCCAGCTCGAGCCGATGCGCTCCGAGCTTGAACCGTTGATGGCGCGCACGATGGTGGTTGACCATCACCTCAGCGGCGACGTTCCGGCTGCGTGGCGCCTCGTTGACGGCACGGCCGCGGCGTGCTGCGAGCTGGTGGCACAGCTGCTGGATGCCTGGGGCGATCAGGTCGACGCCTACGGGGACGCCGCGGTGGCCGAGGCCCTTTTTGTCGGCCTTGCAGGCGACACCGGTTGGTTTCGCTTTTCCAACACGCGGCCGCAGACCCACGGATTAGCGGCACGCCTGCTGCGCCTTGGGGT
>CAUZBA010000344.1:0-4047 GCA_963577635.1 Phycisphaerae bacterium | reverse complement strand
CGATCGAACAGACCATCCCTCGCTACCCGAACGGTTGGTACGAATCACGTTACGTTTTCAGGGATGACGACCACGACTTCAGCACCAAGACGTTTCTTGGAGAGAAGGGCGAGTTCAACGGTGATGACATCGTCGATATCGTGGTGCGCCAACCTGCGACGGGGCAATTCGTCGCGGAAACTCTGTACGAGTTCTTCGTCGCTGACGAGCCTGATCAGAAGGCGATCGATTCGCTGGCCCGGGTGTATTTCGACTCAGACTATGAAATCAGCGAAATGTTGAGAGTCCTGTTCAATTCGGACTACTTCAAGGACGCCCGCTTTGCGCGTGTGCGCAGCCCGGCAGAGCTGATCGTCAACACGATGAAATTAAACGGCCAACACCGTGATCCGTACGAATACGGGATCCGCTCCCTGTTGGACGCCTCGCAGGCGATGGGCCAGGAATTGCTGAACCCGCCGAGCGTCGAAGGGTGGCACACGGGCCGGGAATGGATCGACTCGTCTTTCCTGATCGAGCGCGTCAATTTCGCCGTCGAAAGACTGACGGACGCAGAGAAGCCCGGGGTTCGTAAAATCATCGACCACATCAGTGGCATGCAGCCGTCGTTCACTGCACCGGAACTCCTGGACGCATGCCTGTACGCAATGGGCTGCTGGGTGCTCGAGGAGAAAAGCCGACAGATCATCCTGGTTGACATAGGCGATATCGACCTGGCGCCGGGGAGCGAATCATTTGACGCTACAACGACGCGGATGATGGGGTACATCGCCTCGTCCCGCGAGTTCCAGATGGCGTGAGGACCTCAGCAATGACGCAAGCGACACAAAAAACGGTCAAAGACCCCGTGCTGGTCGTGCTCCAGCTTTCCGGCGGCAACGACTTCATGAACACGGTGGTGCCGTACGGCGACCCGTTTTACTACGACTTTCGAAAGACGGTCGGCATTCCGGAAGGCGATCTTCTACACATCGACAACCGCTACGGCTTCCATCCATCGCTCAGCCGTCTCAAGGGGATGTACGACGATGGCAACGTAGCCGTGATCACGGGCACCGGTTATCCGGTCCCGGACCGGTCGCACTTCCGGTCGATGGACATCTGGCACACGGCTGAGCCGACGAAGGTAGTGGCGGAGGGCTGGCTGGGCAAGGTTATTCGCGAGCTTGATCCTCAAAAGCAGAACGTCTGCACGGGCGTCAGCTTTGGCCAGGGGCTTCCGCGGGCAATGTACCTTGGCGGAGTTCCGGCGATATCAGTAAGGGATCTGGAGAGCTACGGCCTGCTTACGAACATGTCCGGTGAGGACAAGCGCCGAGCGGTCAACGTGTTCACCAGGATGTATATGCCCGTCGAGTTCGACGAGGCGCGCATGATACTGGACCAGATCGGCCAAACCGGCGTTGATGCGCTTGCCGGTGTCGACATGCTGAAGCCAGTCCCGTCGTTGTACTCGTCGAACATCGAGTATGCCGCCGACACGCTGTCGCAAAGCCTCCGCGGCATCGCGCAGGTGCACACGGCTGACATAGGGACACGTGTTTTTTATGCCGAGCTCGGCGGCTTCGACACGCATGGCGCACAAATGGGCACTCAAACCGACCTTCTTGGCAACGTGTCGAACGCGGTGGCCGACTTTTTCGATGACCTCAGGGAGCATGACGCGGCCGAAGAGGTAATCATGCTGGTATTCACCGAGTTCGGCCGCCGGATCAGGGACAACGGCAACGGCACAGATCACGGCTCCGGCGGTGGCGCGATGCTGATCGGCGACCGAGTGAACGGCGGACTCTACGCAGAGTATCCGTCACTGGACCCGGCAGACCAGTTGAGCGGCGACATGCAATTCAACAACGACTTCCGCGGAATATATTCAACCATTCTCGATGACTGGTACGGCATCCAGCCGGAGCCGATCGTGAACGGATCCTTCGAGAGTTTCGAGGGAATGATCAACTCACTGAGTTAACGCCATGACTATAGAAAATCGAACCGAAGAGACGACCGGGCACGCGGAGATCACGGCTTCGCCGGTCGAAGCGGAATACCCGGACCTGCTCCGAATGGGGCATGTCTTCGTAACGTCCGTCGGTCACCGCAACTTCGTCGACGGTTTCTACGGCGCGCTGGACGTGGCTATTGGCGGTGACGGCTGGTACTACGTCCTCAACAAGGTGGACCCGCGGCTGCGGCTTTTCGAAAAGCTGAGGTTCGCCAAGGTCGACCTTAACGATCAGTACGAGCCCAACATTTTCCTTACGATTGACGGGAAGTACGAAGAGTACGACAACGAGACGTTGCCAGGCCCGGTCTGCTGCGATTCCGACCTGAATGGCACACTGTTCCTCACGGATGAGCACGCCAACAAGGTGGCGCTCCTGTCGACGGATGGAGTGATGCAATCGTACTGGGGTGAGAGCGGAGACGAACCCGGTCAACTGAATGCTCCCTCAGGCATCTCGTGGCAACCGGACGGCACGCTCTGGGTCGTGAGCACGCGAAGTTCCCGGGTACAGCAGTTCACTCGAGACGGCGAGTACCTGCGCGGCTTCGGGGAGTTCGGTACGGAACCCGGGCAACTGAACTATCCGTGGGGTATAGCGGTGGATCCTGTCGATGGCAGCGTGCTGGTGACGGACTGGCGCAACGATCGGGTTCAGCGATTCACGCCCGGTGGCGAACTCATGCACGTGTTCGATAGCCTGGTGCCGGGCAAGGCTCCGCTTAATCGCCCCAGCGATGTCGCAGTTGATGCTCATGGCGACGTCTACGTGTGTGACCGGGGCAATGATCGCGTTGTGCAGTTCAACCACCGAGGGCTGTTTATCGAATCGTTACACGGCGATGCGCCGATGACCGAGCGCGGCGCGAACAGGTTGATGGGGAACCCCGACATGCTCAGATGGCGGGACTACATCCCCGACCTGGAGCGTGAGAAGCGCTTCTGGCGTCCGATATCCGTGAAGGTAGACGACCAGTTTCGAGTGTTCGTGGTGGACGCAGCCCGCTTTCGGATGCAGGTCTACCAGAAGACGTTCCGGGAACTTGATCCGGGCCAGATCGACCCGGTCGACACGTACACAGACCCGAAAATCAACTAGGCCCTTGAGTCGGTTCGCGTCCTTGCGGCCTGCACGAGGATGTCCCCGTGGAGAACCCGCCGCAGGCTCTCATCGTCTTCAGGACGTGGACGATTTGGGCAAGCGACACCGAGCCGCCCACGGAGACCAGAATCGAACTTCACCAGAGTGAGAGCATGCTCTGCTGAGTTCGCTTGAACGACCGCACCAACGATACAAAAGTCAGAAATCCGGTAAAGGTCAACCCAACCCGGCTCGGCGTCGTAGGGAGCATGTTGACTCACCCACTTGCCAGATCTTGCCGCACTGCAGCGTTGACGCTTTGACGCGGTAACGCGTTACGGTTTTACGTTGGCATCTCTGTTCTGCCATCGGCCCGCCGGATCGCGTCAATCGCTTCCTGGAATATCCAGCCGTCCTTGTGACCTGCCCCCGATAGCGTTACCACTTATTATCTCGGATTTGTAACCAACCGCAGGCTTGGCATAATCGCCCCAGGCACTGGTGGGCGGTATCCGAGTGAGCTGTGGGGTCGAACCGTGTTGTACTCCCTTCTCCATCGTTCTGTCAGTATCTCGACCTCCTTGAACGAATAAAAGATCTCCCCGTTCAGCAGCTCGTCCCTTAGCTTCCCGTTGAAACTCTCGTTGTATCCGTTCTCCCACGGACTGCCTGGCTCGATGAAGAGCGTCTTCACCCCGACTCGCTCCAGCCAGTCCCGGACTACCTTGGCGGTAAATTCAGGGCCATTATCCGAGCGAATATGCTCGGGCACCCCGTTGAGGACAAACAGTTCGGTCAACGTGTGGATTACGTCATCTGACCTGATCCTCCTTACCACCCTGATCGCCAGGCATTCTCGCGTGTACTCATCGATCACCGTCAGCATGCGAACCGCGCGCCCGTCCTCGGTCCGGCAGGCCACGAAGTCGTAAGCCCACACATGACCTTTTCTCTCCGGCTTCAG
>CAUZBA010000343.1:0-4066 GCA_963577635.1 Phycisphaerae bacterium | reverse complement strand
GGTCGAGATGCATCTGGTGAGTCGTCTTGAGCAGTTCCGGGTCGCCCAAGGCCGGGTCGCCGTCGCCGGCGAGCAGCAGGACACCACCCGATTGCGGCGTCTGCCCGTTGCCGCCGATGATTCTCAGGTCTGTGTGAAACACGAACGACGGTTTCAGAACACCCAACGCCACCGCGGTGGTCAACAGCTTCATGTTGCTTGCGGGGATCATGGGCTCATCGGCGTTGATGCGAATGAGCACACGATCGTCGGTCAGGTCGGTCGCGAAGGCGCTGATGGTGGTCTTGCCCAGATCACGCGACTTGAGAATCGTGCGGGCCTGAGACTGCACGACACCGCTGGCGTGAGCCGACACGGCGCCGACGCAAGTGGCCAGCAGGACGAACGGGATAATCCAGCGGCGCAATGGCATGTGACGCGTTCCGGCCATTCCCAGCGGTGAACCGGGTTCGCCGGATGATCTATAGATCTCGGCCAGATTCGATTCGTCCGGTCACAATCGCCACGATTGTCAGTCTTTTATCATTGAACGGCGACATCCGCGCCACCTCCGGGCGGGGAACACCGGCTCGCAGCGCGTCACCGCTTCCAGTAGGCCGACCGCTCGTGCTTCCTGAGCTTGTAGCTCACGCCACCCGGCCCCTTGTACTGGACCATCACATTCAAACGAGGGGCGGTGTTGTCGAAGTCGAACCAGTATTCGTGCCTGTCGTTGCTTCCGTCGACCGTGACCACGACGTGTTCGGTGTCGACCCTGCCGATCGGCAAGTGAACGAATTGGCGGCCCTTGTACTGCACCGAGACGGTCCGCAGGGCGATGTCGGTTTGATGGTTGTCCGTCTGGTCGGGGAGCATCACGAGCACGGGCGGGTCGGGAGGATCCGCCCCGGGAAGATAATCATTGAACGGGAAACTGCGGAGCACCAGGCTCAGCGCGTCGTGGGATACGAGGTTGGCGGCAGATTCAAACGATCCCGACGTGTGACCTTCGTTGGGAAAATAACTGAACGAGTTCCAGGTCACCGTGCCGTTATGGTTGATGAACTGTTTGAAACTGGCGCCGCAGTCCTCCTGCGAGCCCATGTCGATCTTCAGGCTCTTGAGGTCTTCCGCGCCTACATAGCACATCGTGGAATAGTGGTAGGTGTAGTTCTCGGTGGGAATGTCATCGCGCAGGTGGTGCTTGAACACGGCGCGGCCTCGCCCGCCGGGGTCCTTCGTTTTCGTCTCGGAGTTGGCGTGTTCCTTATTGGTGTACAACCGCGCCGTGTACCGCCGCTGCTTGCCGTAGATCGTACGCGTTGCATCGTAAATGGCGACCTCCGCCTTGCCATCATCCCACGCGGGATCGTCACGCCAGACATGCGAGAAGCCGTCCAGGGGGGCGATCGCCGGCGCTTCGGCGTCTGTCTCGTCGGCGCGGAGGAGTCCGGCAACCGCCAGCACCAGCGGGACGCCTGCGGCTGTCAGGATCGCGATCATTCGCGGGTTCATGGCGAGGATCTCCTGGGTGCACACTCAAATCGATCACATCGCGACTGATAGGTGAATTTTAGCTTGATGCGCCGACCCCTTCCAACGTGACCGCTTCGGTTCATGCGGCGCTCAACGTCTGCTCATAGATTCGCGCGTAGCGATCGTGCATCTGCCGCTGCGTAAAGTGCGTGAGCAGGCGCCGGCGACCCTCGGCGCCGAATCGCCGGCGCAGTTCATAATCCTTCAAAAGCCGCACCAGGTGCACGGCCATCGGCCCATGCGCCCCGCGACCTGCCAGCCATCCGGTGGCGTCGTGGACGACGATTTCGCCATTGCCCCCGACGTCGGTCGCCACCACGGGCAACTCCGCGGCCATCGCCTCCAGGAGCGTGACGCACAGCCCCTCGCTGAGGCTGCTGAGAATGAATACGTCGGATGCCGCCATCAGGTGCGGCACGTTGGGTCGCACCCCCAGGAAACGCACACGCCCGCTCAGCCCCAGACGTACGACCAGCCTCTGCGCCTCGGTGCGCGTCTCGCCGTCTCCGGCGAGCAGGAGCACCGTGTCGAGCACCTCATCCAACACGGCAGCCATGGCCCGGATCGACGTGGCATGGTCCTTCACCGGGTGAAAACGCGCCACCTGCAGCACAACCGGCTGTCGGCTGGTCAAACCCAGTTCCTCGCGGATGGCCTTCCGAGCGTCGGCGGCCGGGTTCGAAAAGCGATCAGGGTCAATACCGTTGTGAACCACCTCGATACGGTGATCCACGATCCCCTCGTAGTTGACCAGGGCGTCCTTGACGAAACGGCCCACGGCGGTCACCCGATCAGACCGGCCCAGGAGCACCCGATTGGCCACCACGCGTTTGGCGCGCCTCCGGTCGGGATCCTGCCGGTCTTGGGCACGCAGGCATACGATTATCGGACGTATCCAGATTCATGCCCGGTGTTTGCGAACGGATCCGCCCCGATACGATTAATCTAAGATCGTCAGTGGTCGCCGGTTGGAGCATGTGACGACACCGCGACGTCGCCTGCTTCTTGGTGAACTCCATGTGATTTATAAGATATTGTTGTTAATTTATTTATAAATTTAAACGGCGATCTCGGGAAGAACTGAAGGACATGGCGCCACCATTTTACCGATCATTAGTATAACATTTTGTTATGATTAACAGCGTTTACATAAATTACACTTATGCTATAATTGGCCTTGATGCAGACATTGAGAATCTTTCGTGACGTAGCCCGCCACCGCAGCTTCTCGACCGCGGCCGAGACACTCGGGATGACGCAGTCGGCGGTGAGCCAGCGCGTCGGACAACTCGAGCGGCGCCTCGGCGTCACCCTGATCGATCGATCGGTTCGACCCCTGGCCCTGACGTCATCCGGTACCGTCTTCATGGAGGGCTGTTGCGACGTGCTCGAGCGGTACGAAGCACTCGAGCGGCGCGTCACGGCCACGGTGCCTGCGCTTGAGGGGCAGGTACGCGTTGACGCGATCTATTCTGCCGGCATCGACCTTCTGAACTGGGTCAAGGCATCTTTCGAGCGAGCCCACCCGCGGGTCCGCGTGCGAGTCGAGTACAAGCGGCCGGACGAGGTGTACGAAGCGGTCCGGGCGGCGCGGTGCGACCTGGGGATCGTCTCCTACCCGCAGCGATGGCGTGATGTTTCGGTCCTGGGCCTGCGCGAGGAGCGGATGGTCGTGGTCTGCGACTCGTCGCACCCGCTGGCCGACGGCGACCGCATCGACGTCTCGCAACTGGACGGGATCGAGATCATCGCGTTCGAATCCGACTTGCCGGTCGCGCGCCGGATGCGGCAGTATTTCAAGGACCACGGCGTCAAGCCGGTGATCAGCAACATGTTCGACAACGTGGACACGATGAAGACCGCCGTATCGCTCACCGGGCAGGCGACCATCCTGCCCTATCGCACGGTCAAGCGGGAGGCGGAGTCCGGGGTCCTCTCAGTGATCGAGCTGGTGCCGCAGCTGACGCGCCCCGTGGGAGTGATTCACACTCGGCGAAACGGCAACGCACACCGTTTCAGCCGCGCCGTGCGGAAATTCATTGATTTCCTGATGAAACATGCCGGCCCGGATGTCGATGTCGAGCAGTTCGACGCATCAAGGGACCGGCTGGTCACCGATCAGGCGTGAGCGGTCGGCGCTACGCCAGTGGGGCCTCGGCGGCGCGTTGGTGTCGCGTGACCCGGAGTTCAGTTGATGTTTAGAAACGGTAAGCCCATCAAGTGCGGTCTGTACGACCCCGCTGCAGAGAAAGACTCCTGCGGCGTGGGCTTTGTGGCGCACATCAAGGGCCGAGCCAGCCACACGATCATCGAAGACGCGCTGATCATGTTGCGGAACATGGAACATCGCGGTGCGTGCGGCTGCGACGAGGACTCCGGTGACGGCGCCGGGATCCTCACGACGCTGCCGCATCCGTTCCTAGACAGGGTGGCCCGCGAGCACCTACGCGAGGCATTGCCGGCGCCCGGCCGTTACGCGGTCGGCATGATTTTCCTGCCCACCGACCCCGCCAAGCGCCGGGCGTGCAGGAACATCGTTGAGGAATACGTC
>CAUZBA010000342.1:0-4071 GCA_963577635.1 Phycisphaerae bacterium | reverse complement strand
CGCTCGCGACGCTCGTCGCCCTCACGTTCACGCTCCTTTCATTGAGCGGCACCCGCACCGACCTGGCGGAAACACGATTCCGAACCGGCACCAGGCCGACCTATCAGGGCCTCCTGGTCAACCGTCTGGGCTGGCAGGAACTGCCCGGCTGGCTTCTGGAGCAGGTCCAGGCCGCGAGCACCGCGGGCCCCGGCGCCGCCGAGACCGTGGTCGGCGGGCAGTATTGGCTGGGGCCGCAGGTCGCGACCGACTTTGATCCCTACGTGGTGGCGCGCTCGGCATCGGCCCCGCACAGGAATTACCTACTCTCGGCCGTGATGGGCGTCGGCCCCCACGAAGCACGGTTTCTTTCACTCGATCCGGAAACCGCAAAACTTTTCGCCCGGCTCGCAAACGACCCGGGCGGCTGCCTCCTGCCGAGGGCGGCCGCGGACCGGCTGGGCGCGATCGTCGGTGAATCGATTCAGGTTGCCGGGCGCGCGTTTCGCGTCCGCGGACTATTCGACCATGATCAGATGGCGCGGCTGCATTACCTCAGCGGGCACCGCTACGGCCCGATCGACCTGGTCAGCGCCCGGCGCCGCGAACATAAGCCGGACGCCAGACAAAAGGACAACATCGAGGCACGGCAGTTCGCGCTCGATCCACGGCATGTCGGCGCGAGTCACTCCGCGGAGACCTTCGCGCCGCATCGGTTCGCGCTGATCGGCGCCGCGGCGGCGCGCGACATGGGAGCCACGCTCCACAGCATCTGCATCCAGACGGACGATCCACAAATTCTGGACCGCGTGGCCGGCGAGGTGTCGTCCCAGCGACTTCTGCCCGTGTTCCGTTCGAGGGCTGATGACGTGGAGATTATCGCCACGCGTTCACAGATGAGCATCATCGGCCTGAGCGACCTGGTCATTCCCATGGTGATCGGCGCCCTGATCGTGCTGAACACGATGATCAATGCCGTATCCGACCAGAGATCGACGATTCACATCTACACATCGCTTGGGCTGGCCCCGGTCCACGTCGGCGTTCTGTTCGTCTCCGAAGCGGCGGCCCTGGGAACGCTGGGTGTCGTCGGCGGATTCGTCGTCGGTCAGGGTTTCGCGAACGTGGTGTCCGCCGCGGATCTCGCCGGCGCCGTGACACTCAACTACAGCAGCACATCGGTGGTGCTCACGATGGCGATGATCATGGCGATCGTGCTGCTCTCTGCGATCTACCCGGCACGCATGGCCGGACGCCTCGCGGCCCCGGCCGAATCGCGGCGATGGGAGTTGCCGCCGGCTGAAGGCGACACGCTGCACATGACACTGCCCTTCACGGTCAGCGCGTTGACCGCCCGGGGCGCGTGCGCGTTCCTGCATGAGTGGCTGAGGTTGCACACCGAAGCGGGCGCGGGCCCCTTCGTCAGCGACGGTGCCACCGTCGTGCACCAACCGGCCGACGACACCCAGGGCGTGCAGGCGCAGGTGTGGCTGTCCCCGTACGACGTCGGTGTGTCACAGGATGTTCTCATCGAGATCACACCTTTCAGCGAAGGCGGCGAATCCGCGTTCTACGAGGTCACGGTCACCCTGACCCGATTGTCCGGACAATCCAACGCCTGGACGCGGAGCAACCGCGCATTCGTCGCCGAGCTGCGCAAGCAGTTTCTTCTCTGGCGGGGACTCAGTGCCCCGAGGCGGCAGGAGTACGTTCAAAAGACACAGGACTTGTTACTCAAACTGAGCGATTGATGTGGGTGAATAGAAGCGACGGAGCGACGAGCGACGAAGGGCAGTGGTTCGGCGACCGGTCCGTTCGGCAAGGCATTCCGTTACCGCACCCTCTACCGTCGCGACGGTAGTCGCGACGGCCCCTCCGTCGCTTCCCTCCTGTCGCTTCCCATTCGGGAAAATGCGGATAAGCTGAATCCACTTACCTGACTGGTCATGAAAGAAGACAAAGAACTACTCGAGTACCGCAACCTGATGACACCGCCGGAGCGGTTCGAGGAGGGTTTCGGCCTCAAATCGATTCTCGGGGCGATCTTCGTCGGCATGTTCATGATGCCGGGCGCGATGTACATGGCGCTCGTGGCCGGCGCCGACCTGGGTCCGGCGGCACGGTGGGTCACGGTCATTCTCTTCATGGAGGTGGCCCGCCGCGCATTCACGACCATCAGGAGGCCGGAACTGTTCGTCCTCTATTACATGGCGGGCGCGGCGTTGTCGACGCCGTTTTCGGGCCTGCTCTGGACACAATTTCTCGTCCAGTCGGAGCCGGCGCGAACGTTCGGCATCGCCGAGGCCATTCCGGACTGGGTGGCGCCCAATGCTGACGTACTGGAACAGCGGACGTTCTTGCATACGGGCTGGATCGTGCCGATCGCCCTGCTCGTGCTGACTCAGCTCATTTCCCGCATCGATCACTTCGGCCTGGGCTATGCCCTCTATCGGATCACATCCGACATCGAGAAGCTTCCCTTTCCCATGGCGCCGGTTCACGCGTTGGGCGTCACGGCCCTGGCCGAATCGGGTTCGGACAAGCAGTCGTGGCGCTGGCCCGTCTTCAGCATCGGCTCGATGATCGGGCTTCTGTTCGGAGCGCTCTACATCGGGCTTCCGTCGGTCACGGGCGTGATGTTCAGCAAGCCGATCACGGTATTCTCCATTCCCTGGACCGAGTTGTCGGCATCAACCGAAGGGATTCTGCCGGCCGTACCCATGGGGATCTCATGGGATCTGACCCACGTGCTCGTGGGCACCGTGCTTCCCTTCTGGGCAATGGCTGGAGAGTTCGGCGGGTTCCTGGTCACGATGGTGGCCAATCCGCTGCTCCAGGACGCCGGTGTCCTCAAAAGCTGGGAACCGGGCATGGAGACGGTTCAAACCCAGTTCCTCAACACCGTGGATTTTTATTACAGCTTCGGGATCGGCCTCGCCGGTGCCATTGGTGTGATCGGTGTGTGGAGCGTGATCTCGGCGGTGCGCCGCGCGAGAAAGGAGCGTAACCGCCAGCGCGCCGCCGACGGCGCGACGCGCTCCGCGTGGCAGCGGCTGATGCGTCCGGAGGTCGATCGCGGCGACATCCCGTTCTTCGCGTCCGTGGGGATATACGTATTCAGCACCTGCAGCTACATCCTGCTCTGCAAGCTCTGGCTTATCCCGGCATTTCCGCTTTCGATCCTGCTGATCTATGGGTTCGTCTACACGCCGATGATCTCGTATGTCTCGGCGCGCCTGGAGGGCGTCGTGGGCCAGCAGATTGCGATCCCCATGGTGCGCGAGGGCGCCTTCATCCTCTCGGGCTATCGGGGCGTGGACGTCTGGTTCGCGCCGATCCCGGAGCACAACTACGCTTCGCAGGTGGTGCAGTTCCGTACGGTGGAACTGACGGGCACGCGGTTCACCAGCATCATCAAGTCGGAGCTGGTCGTGTTTCCCGTCGTGATGATCGCGGGCATATGCTTTGCGCAGTTCATCTGGCGGCTTGGTCCGATCCCGTCGGAGGCGTATCCCTACGCGCAGAAAGTCTGGGAGTTGGAGGCGATGAACCGTTGCCTGACCTACACGAGCACGATGGGAAGCGGTTCCATCTTTTATGAAGCATTCAAACCTACCGTCATTGCCATTGGTGCGTGTCTCGGTTTGGGCGTCTACGGCGTTCTTGCGACCTGTGGGTTGCCGGTCATGCTCGTCTACGGCCTGGTGCGCGGACTCGGCGCGACGCTGCCGCACATTGTCATTCCCCATTTCATCGGCGCGATGCTCGCCCGCTACTACCTGAGGCGCCGCTTCGGCCTGCGCTGGGGTCAATACGGTCCCGTAATCCTCGCCGGATTCACCTGCGGCATGGGCCTGGTGAGCATGCTCGCCCTCGGCATCGTGTTCCTGGCCAAGAGTGTGTATCCGTTGAATTACTAAGGGGAAGCGACGAAGCGACGAAGCGACGAAGGGGTGTCGCGACTAGCGTCGCGACTTTGGAGCGAGCGGCAGAACCCACAATACGGTCGCATGGGTAGAATGAGAGAATGGAAGACCAGAGAGGACTGGCCACCGAACGACAACCCTTCGTCGCTTCGTCGCTCCGTCGCTC
>CAUZBA010000341.1:0-4080 GCA_963577635.1 Phycisphaerae bacterium | reverse complement strand
AAAGGCTGTGGGACTCCGCCTACGGTCAAGTCGCCCGGACGCTGAAGGGTTGAGCCGATGGCACCACGCGATATCACACAAACGAATCGGGAGCGTGCGCCCGGCGGTGGGTTGCCACGCACGGAACGTTCGGCTGAGCGGTCCGCGAAGCCGAAAACGGTCTACGTTGACTGGGCCGACATGGAAGCCCGACTCTCGACTCGCGCTGCCCGATCCGGCGCCTCGTCAGTTGCCTCGTCACAAGAGGCACCGTCGCGTCGGACGCGTCCGCGCCTTGTCACGACTGTGGATGATGAGGTGGCCACGTTGCGCAGCAACGTGCAGGACGGCGCCAGGACGGTCTTGAGGTGGGTCGCAGCTCTGGCCGACCGGGACGGCGACGGTGACATCGACGGTGTGCTGCGTCGATGCCTGCGTCCGGGGCCGGACGTGAGCAGCATCAACTACGCCGCCATGGCCAGGGAGATTCACGAGACCCTGGGCGTGACCATTTCAGCCAAGCGCGTCGGTACGGCGATCGAGCATCTGCGTCGCAGTCGCGAATCGGCGGTGCCGCAGCCGAAGCGACGATCGGTCGCGGTCCGGCTCGACGCGTTGCATTCGCGGTTGCGGGCAAACCATGCGGCGCTCGTGCAGGCCGAGTCGGCCGATCGAGGTCTCCTGCGCCGCTCGATCGCGGTTGAGGTGCTTGCGGCCGTCCGATGTGCCGCCGGTCGCCTGATTGAGAACGGTTACGGCGAGCACATTCCCGACCGCGTTGATCTGGATTCTCTGGAAGGTCGGTTCCTGGATTTCGTGCGCGGCGTGGTAAACAACCGCGGCACGCAGCGGCCGTGCGATCGCCTTGATGACGACCTGCACCGATTGCTGGTGACGTTGTGCGATCACGATCAGAGCGCCGAACACGACATGCGCCTGGTCGTCGACGGCGCACGAGTGGTCGCGGTTCTGTCGGGCCCGGATACGCTTGCCGGACTCCTGGCACGACTCAATGTTCTTGTCGCCGGCCGGCAGTTCATTGACAGCGAACTGTACTGCGCGGGAATGATGCGTCTGGCCGCGGCCGCGGCCGACCTGCACGACGACGCACAAACACGGTGTTTCATGCACTGGGTGAGGCGATTGCCGGAGGATCGTCGCGTGCCCAGCGCCCTGCGGGTCAGCAGCTATTGCCTGAACAACGCCGCAACGCACATCCTCGAGCGTCTTTATCGGGGTGACCTGGCGGACGACGGGCAGTGGCTGGCCAGAGCCGAATCGTGCTACGAGCAGATGAAGCGAAGGGATGGCGGCTTTTGCCTGGTCAAGACGACCGAAGTGCTGCTGCACACCGTCAAGGCCGCCCTGTCCGGGCGCAGTGACGACATCGAAGCCCACTTCGCCGGTCTGGGCCGCGACGCAGCGCTCGCCGTGCTGCGGGACCTTGCGGATTTCGACAACTGCGTCGAGCTGTGCCACGCGGCCGAGGGACATGCGGTTGCGGTGCTACCCGAATTGAAACATCAACTGATCCGCTTGGGATAGGTGCGGCCTCGGCCGCGCGTCGAAAGTCGCAAGTCCGGGAGGGGGGCCACATTTGCGCGGGACTTGGGACTCCCGCGACTTGTGACTTGTGACTTGTGACTTGCGACTCGCGCGAGCCCTGCCCGGCACGCCCCTTTGGCGTGTCACTGACGAACGTTGCCACGCACGCCCTTGGCGCGACCGGCCCGATTGGCTTGACCGTCGGTCCGGTCTCGGTTTGCCGCAACTTTTCCGGTGGCAACGGGATGGACCCGCACGAAGTCGCGCCGGCGGTCGATTCTCTTCGCCGCATTCGGGTGGGCCGTCACGAAGTCGCGTCGATGGTCCATGCGTTGTGCCGCGTTCGGGTGATCCTGGCGCCACTGGTGACGCCCGGCGATACGCTGCGCTACGTTCGGGCGACTCTTGACGAATTCGTCGTTCTTGGCCAGGGCCGCCAGAACGTGCGGATGCTCGCGAAGGAAATATTCATTGTCGACGAGGCGATCGGCCACCTCGGGGTGACGGCCGAGCCACGCCGCATCGGTCAGGTTGTGCTCGCGGTGCCTGGTCTTGAGCACCTCAAATCGCCTGCGCGCCTCCACGCGACGGGCAAACTGCTGCCGCTTGTCGATCGCTTCGTCCTCGCTGATGCGGTGGTCGCCGTCCTGGTCGGCCCGATTGAAGCGCCCGCGTGCCCCGGGACGATGGGCCACCGCCTTGGCCTCCCTGACACCGATGAAGCCATCGTCGTTGCGGTCAACGGCATCGAACCACTTTTCGACGGGACGTCGAGACGTGGCGTCCGCTGATCGATCTGCTCCCTCGGCGCGGGCGGTGCCGCAGACGATCAGGATCACGATGATCGAGTAGACAAGTCGCATTCGTTTCCTCCGGCTGATGGATGGACTCACTTATCAGGTGATCGATATATCCGGCGCGATTGCAAGGACACTGCGAGTTCGAGCGGCCCGAACCGAATCGGCGTTACGCTCTGTGCCGGATGTGAGGGTTAGAGCAGATTAAGTTTATGTGTAGCGTCCTGAGCTGCCTGCAGTTGCACCTGACTTTGTTCCGCCAGTACTGGCGGACTTCGCCGATGCTCAAAACGCTACATAAAAACTTAACCCGCTCTAGAGCGAAGGTGGCCGCCTCTACACGCGGGTGCAGTAGATGCGGCCTATGACTTGTCACGTGCGTGGCTGCGCGCGCTGATCTTTTTCCCCGTCGGGACGCGCGAAGGCACGGGCTTGTCATCCTTCCAGAACTGAACCTTGTCGATCAGTCTCTTGGCCGTCTTGTAGGGTTGCCACGTGTAGATCTTCTGGTGCTTGAATAACTCTTTGCGGTTCTTTTTCGCCCAGAGGAGCCAGTCGCCGGGTTCGGGGCCCAGATCGTAGCCGGTCAGGGTGACCAGCGACTGTCGAGCCGCGTACGAGACGCGATAATTCCCGTCGTCCAGCGCGCCAACCAGCCCGTCAAAGACTCCGGGCGTTGCGTATTGGCCAAGCGCCGCGGCGCAGGCGCGACGGACATCGGGATCGTCATCTCCGCGCCGTTCGTTTGTCGCCGTATCGGTCTGTGGCAGTCCCAACGGTCTGTGCTCGTGCAGTTTTCTCATCAGCGGGCGGATCGCGATCGGGTTGTGAATCTTCGTCAGAGCCTTCGCGGCCTCCCACCGGACGAAGGGGACGTCGTCGTCGAGGCGTGGAAGAATGATCGCGACGTCATCAACCGTCCCGTGAAGGCCCAGCGCCTTGACGGCGGCGGCCCGAACCGTCGCATCCGAATCGGGGGCGCCGACGATCTTGGGCTTGTTCTCCGTGGTCTCGCCGCCCAGCAGCAATCGGTAGGTCCGCAAGTATGTTTCCTCGCCGCCGAACGACGCCGCCGAGAACTGCGCGACCGCGTGGCGTCGCTTGTCGGCATCGCTGACGTCGAACATGTCTCTGGCCAGATCGCTTGGGTCCTCCGCCTTGAACGGTTCGAGCACGTTAGCGAGGATTGAGTCACCCCCACCAGTCTGCAGGCTCTGACAGCCGGCCACGAACGCACCAACGAGCAGCAAGGCCGCTGTGGCGGGCGGGTGGGCGCGGCGTAGCGCGGTGGGCGGGTAGGCGCGGTGGAGTCGATCGGATCGCGATCGTTTGGTCTGCATTGGCCTTGAGTGTATCGTCCAACTGTGTGGTCACAACTTCGATCCCTGTTTCAACTGACGCGTTTGGGCCTGACGCTCACGGCCGTCAGCAATTGCTGGCTGATGATCTTTCTGGCGGTCTACGTGGAGCCGCCATCGAAATGCACGCCTTCTCTTCGCGGCGGTCTGCCGCTGTGGCTGGCGTTGCTCCTGGGAGCGGTGGCGGCGGCCGGACTGCACGCATACGGAACGGCGCTCAACGACCTTCTGGATGTGCGTCGCGACCGGGTGTTACATCCTCGTCGGCCTCTGCCGTCGGGCGCGATGAGCGTGCAACACGCGGTGATTACTGCGGTCCTGGGGTTGTTGACCGCGACGCTCGCCGCACTGGCGTTGGGAACCGGTCCGGTGCTGGTCTGCCTGCTGGTCGCCGTGGCGAT
>CAUZBA010000340.1:0-4088 GCA_963577635.1 Phycisphaerae bacterium | reverse complement strand
GCCCGCCGTGGTCGTCACAGGAGAAGTTACCCGCTGCTCGTTACCCGTTACGCGTTACTCGTTACTCGTGTCACAGTCGTCCTCCTCACGCCGCCAGGTCCGCCGGCACCGGATGCTGCACGCCGTGCAGCAACGTGTGCCGGAACATGTCGTCGGCAAGCCACCAGGGATGGCGGACGGCCTGCCTGAGCAGCCTGCGCGAGGATGAAAGTCCGTCGAGTTCCGCCTCGGCGAGGGCGTAGATGCGCCGCCTGCTCTCGAAGTTCAGCCACAGACCGCAACGCTGCGGCCACGTAAGCTCATGCGCGTGCAGGGCGCCGGCGGCAATCGTCTCGAACCCCTCCTGCAATGTGACAATGGGGCTCCGCGGCAACCGGTCCTGGCGATGAGCCAGTAGGTCCTGGCCGGGCAGGACACGCGGCCGCTGGCCGGCGGCGAGCAGGCGGCACCAGTATTCGTAGTCGTAGCAGCGACTGAAACCCGTGCGCATCGGGCCATACATCTCGAAGAACCCCCGGTCCCAGAAGCATGCGGCCATGGGCCAGGTCGGACAGTCGTGCCGTAGGAACGCGGCCAGAGAGGCGGGAGCTTTGCTCGGCAACCGGCCGAGAAGCTGATCCTCCGTGCCGATGTGCATGACGTGCCCGAGCAGCCAGGGCGGTCGTCCGCCACTGCGCCAGAACTGAGCGACGGCATCGAACGCGCCGGGCATGTAAAGGTCGCCGGCGCTGACGATTGCTACCAGGTCTCCGCGGGCCGCGGCCAGCGCCGAGTTGATCGCCACCGGCGCCGTCGATTCAGGTTCGCGGATGACCGCGGTGATGTCGTCGGCGTAACGGCTGACCAGTTCGTCGTGGTCGTCGGGATGACCGTGCGCGGCCACGATGCACTCCAGGGCGTCATGGCCCTGGTCCAGCACGCTGCACAACGTTCGTTCGAGCCTCGAATCGTGATCGGGGCAAAGACAGATGACGCTCAGAAGGGGACGTCCCATAATAGTTACCTTGAACCCCTGGCACCGTTGACATGCGGCACACCCTCGAATGCCGCGACATCCTTCATACTATCTACGTTGAACGGGTCGGTGCGGTTCAACCCAACGACTGGACCACCCTGCCCGCACATTTTTCGAGCAGCTGAGCGCCCCTGCGTATGGATTCTTCAGGCGCAAGCCCCTCGCCGATGATGTGATAAGAGCGCAGGCCCGCCTCGAGCGTCCTGTGTGCATCGGCGCCCAATGCTCCGACCAGCGCGACAGTGGGCACACCCGCCGCCGCAGCAGCGCGGGCCACGCCCAAACAGGCTTTACCCGACAGGCTCTGGCCGTCGAGACGACCTTCGCCAGTCAGACACAGGTCGCAGCCCGCGACGCGCCGGGTGAAGCCAACCGCGTCCAGAACCATCTCGATGCCGCCCTGCAGTGTCGCCCCCAGCAGCGCCACCGTTCCCGCGCCCATGCCACCGGCGGCACCGGCACCGGGCATCTGCTGAACATCCTTGCCGAGTTGGCGCTTCACGAGCTTGGAGAAGTGGCCGAGCGCCGCGTCGAGTTGATCGATCTGCGCCGCCGAGGCTCCCTTTTGCGGGCCGAATATATGGGCCGCGCCATCGGGGCCGGTGAGCGGGTTGGTCACGTCGCAGGCCACGACGATGCGTACCGACTCGAGTCGGCGATCGAGGGCGCTCAGATCGATCCGCTCGATTTGACCCACCATCGCACCGGTGATGGGTTCCGCAAGGATGTTGCCCGAGCCGTCGAAGAATCGCCCGCCCAGTGCGGACACGGCGCCGCAGCCGGCGTCGTTCGTGGCGCTGCCACCGATGCCCAGGATGATCCGCTGCGCACCGGCGTCGAGGGCCGCGGCCATGAGTTGCCCGGTACCGAAGGTGCTCGTTTTCGTCGGATCGCGTCGCGCCTTGTCGAGCAGCGCCATCCCCGACGCGGCCGCCATTTCGATCACAGCCGTCACCGAATCGCCTTCGCGCCGTCCGAGGATGCCCCATTGGGCTTCCACCGGATTGCCCAGCGGCCCCGACACGCGCGTCACGTGTTCCTGACCGCCGGTGGCCGCGAGCAGGGCCTCCACGGTGCCATCGCCGCCATCGGCAATGGGGCAACGATCGATCTGAACGTCCTGACGCACTGACACAATACCTCGCGCCATGGCTTCGGCGGCGCCGGCGGCGGTCATGGATTCCTTGAACTTGTCAGGCGCACAGATGATCTTCAAGGGCTGAATCCGGTTCAATTCACCGGCTTTTCCGGCGAGAGGCCACGTCGCGTTATCGTGGTTTATGTTTGAGCGGGTTCGAATGCATCCCGGTGCCAACGCCGGCGGATTAAACCGGATTCAGGGTTGGGAATCGAGTTTCGTGAAGTCCTGGAGTCTTCCAGAAAAGTGGGAATGTCGGAAGCATTTATTCCTCTGGTTAGAATAAGGTAAAATGAGGCATAATCAAGAATCGTAAGAGCTCAGCCGTATGGAACGGATTCAAGCGATAGGCCCGCGAAGGGGAAACAGACACCCGGGCAATCAGCAACCGTTTCTGTGTTGGAACCAACGCCTGCCCCGGAGCCAGTCCCCGTTTCGCGATTTCGACTCGATCGCTGCTCCATGCGGCTAAACTCTTACCAAGAAATCAATTCATCGTAAGAACAATTCGGTGCCGGACGAAAGTTCCGACCAGAAACGATCCTCCGGACGCGCGCCTGAACGTGACACCGCACGTGGACGAAATGATGATGCAGCTGGCGCTGGAACTCGCCCGGCAGGCGGCGGCTGCGGGCGAGGTGCCGGTGGGCGCCGTGGTCTGCCGCGGCGACCAGGTAATCGCCGAAGCGTGCAACCGCCGCGAGGCGACGAACGACCCGACGGCGCACGCCGAGATCGTCGCCCTTCGCGATGCGGGCAGGGTCCTGAAATCGTGGCGACTGGACGGCTGCTCGCTGGTCGTCACGCTTGAGCCGTGCCCCATGTGTGCCGGGGCGATGGTCAACGCCCGCATCGAGCGCCTGGTCTACGGCGCGGCCGATCCCAAAATGGGATGCGCCCGCACGCTTCACCGCCTCTGCGACGAACCGCGCTTCAACCACCGGATGCAGGTCGTCAGCGACGTGCTGGCCGAGCCGTGCGGAAAGGTTCTCACTGATTTCTTCAGGTCGAGGCGCTGATTCGAACCGCAGTTAACGCACGCGCGGGTCGGCCATGGCGTGGATCCCCGCGCCTACCTTCGGCACGGACGCCCTTCTCTTGAACGGCGGCGCGGCGTGACGCTGCTCGGGGCCGCCGTCAACATCCGGTCCGCTCGCATCGCCATTTCGTGCTTGCCGCCCCCGGCGCCGCAATTCAAGCCACGCGGGCATGAGCGTCAGGCAGACGATCATCGTCAGTCCGATCCCCATGGTCATGACCAGGCCCAGGCTGAAAATGCCGCGGTGCCGGGCGAGCATGAGGGCCCCGAACCCGATCATGGTCGTCAGACTGGTGATGGTGATCCCCTTGCCCGTCCCCGCGGTCAGACCCAGCGGCTGATTGTGCCGGTCCTGCCGGTGGCGGTGCAGCACGTGCACGCCCGAATCGACGCCGATACCGAACATCAGAGGCAGAACCATGATGTTGGCCGGGTTCAAACTCACGCCCAGAACCCACATGGCCCCGAAAGTCATGGCAAACCCGACCCCCACGGGAACGACGGCCAGAACTGCGTCGCCCACGCGCTGAAAATCGATGAGCACCAGTAGAAACACGACCACCAGGGCGCTCACGCCGGCGATGCGGTAAGAGTCGAGGATGAGTTGACCCGATTCAAAAAACTGGAGCATCGGTCCGGTGAGCACCGGCAGCGTGCCGGCCGTCGTCGTGACGGATTCGACGTAGCGTTCGGTGTCGCCGCCGGCGGCGCCGCCGCGAGGCGATGCCGCCTGCGGGCGCGGGGCGGGCGCAGCAGCCGCGCTTTCCGCCGATTTGGCGATGACCCCCCGCATGTCGTGGACGAACTTGGTCATGAATTTCGGGTCGAGGGGGCTCTCGAAATCGAACCGCTCGTTGTCCGGGTAGATCTCCAGCGCCAGCCGCCCGCGTTCGTCC
>CAUZBA010000339.1:0-4090 GCA_963577635.1 Phycisphaerae bacterium | reverse complement strand
GCCCTGCCGTTTCTTGGCCATGATCCTTGCCATTCCCTGAATGCGTCCATGACGAATTCACTGACATTCGACATGGACTCGTTTCAGGGGGCAAGGTCATTTCACGTCAAACCGCATACGCATGCCACGACCCGAGGCAGCCGTGGCCGCGCCGGACATGCAGGACACCCTTGGCCGGTTCGGCGACGTAGCCGCTGATCGAGTACATGCCGTCTGCGCCATGACGGCAGATGCCCGCCGGATCGCCCTCGTGATCACTCAGGAATGACTTGAGGTGTTCGACCGTGATCCTGCCCCAGTGCTGCCCGATCAGGTCGCGCATTCGGTCAAGGCGGCAGGGGGAATCGGGCAGCGTGCCGTCTTCGAATTTCTGAAACTCCGTTGCGATGTAGTGATTGGTGTGGATCCGCCAGCAATCCCTGTCGTCGGTGAATAGTACGATTCGGTTCGGCCGGACCTCTACGTCGGCGATCGAACCCTCGCCGTCGGCCATGACGATGTTGCGGGCGGTGCACGCCGGATGGGTGCGCAGAACGTCGATGCACTGGTTGACGGTTCGCTGCTCCAGCATCACACGTTTCAGCGGATAGTGCGGTAGACCCGGTCTAGATTCGAAGTTGTAAAGTGCATTGGTGAAGGTCGCGACGCCGTGCTCATTCATACCCGAGTAGCCCAGCTGACCCGCGAACGTGAACATCAGTGCCCGCGGCCGGCCGTCATTCGGTCGCACGCGCAACAGGATGGCGACGTCCGAGTACTCCGGCTCCAGGTCCTGATTCTGTCCCGCAAGGGGTAAACCGTCCTCCGTCGCCTCGCCCACCAGCGCAAACGCGGTGCAACCGCCTTCACCGACGCCGGTTGTCTCGGCGCGGACCTGGCACAGCACAGCCTCTTCGAACGAGATCTGCGCCCCGTCGGCAAGACCGTGAATCTCCTGCACCATGGGCGGGCTGAGCGCCTCGATGTGCGGCAAAAACGCCATCGCCGAGTCGGCAAGCGCATCTCGGAGCTTTCCGGTCAGCCGCTCGATCCAGACGAGGTAACGCTGCACGAGTTCACCCGCCGCGACGCCGTGCTGGTAGCCCATCTCGTACGCCGACCCCGCGACCTCGATCATGGGAAAGGCATGCGCCGTCGTTCCAGTCTTTGTGTTGTCCGCCAAGAGTCGTGCGTCCGGATGGTAAGAATCTTTACAAACTGACATTCGGTCCCGGTCAATCGGGACTGTTGAATCCGTCCCATGCGATGTCTTCCCGACTCCGGCGCCGGGACTTCAAGCCACAAGTGTCATGCCCGCCCCGGGTCATATGAGCCAAAGCCAACATAGGGACTGGTGCCACTTCTGGTCGCAGGCCATGACCTCCATCACCATCGAAGTGGGATCTGGCCACCAAAGGGCTTCGTTTCTATGGATCGCGCTGTTGGTCCCTTAACTCGGACTCACCAAACACTATGTGACCATGGACATCGTTGCACCTCCTGTGTTGGCAGCGGGAACATATTCTCGGATTTGCCATCGAAGACACCGACGTGCGCCGGTATATCGACTTGATGGACGGCGTTGCCAGTGTCCGAGTCGCGGATCGCATCACGCGCCGCTCACCACCGACCCGTACTCCACCACCGCCTGCTCAATCTGCTCGTCAAACGCCTTTGTGTTCGCCCGCAGCGTTTTCATGTCCGCATCGCCCACGGGTAGATATGGTGGTTTGGGCTTGCCAGCGTGCAGGAAGCCGGCCGCCTCCACGCACGCCTTGTCGATCGAGCAATCCCCGCTTCGCGTCCCGAGAGCCGGCAAGCAGTTCGTCGCCTCACTGAGCCGCCAGATGAGCGTCTGCACCCTACTCGCTGCTTCCCATTGCCCCGTCTGACACAGCTTCACGGCCAAAATCACCAGTTTTGGAGACGTGGCCGCCACCAGACTGTCCACGGCCGCAGCCCCCCACAGAAAGCTGGGCACCAGCAGCATGTCGTTGGAAAAGAACCGCAACCGCGGCGCCTTGGTCACCACGTCGTACCACTGCCACATGTCCAGGCTCGGGTGCTTCACCCCGATCACGCTCGAGTTCTGCTCAAGTTCGCGGTAGTCCTCGCCCGTCAGTACCGTCTTGGACCGGCCGGTGTTGAAATGAACCAGCGGCAAGTCCGGGCAAGCCGCAGCGATGTCGGCAAAAAACCCGATCACTTCCGCAGGTGTCGTGGCGAAGTAATAGGGTGTAATAAAGAGCGCCGCATCGGCCCCGCATCCCTTGGCGATGGTCGCCCGTTCAATCGCGTCCTCTGTGCTGTGTGCCCCGCATCCGGCAATCGTGCCGATACTGCTGCCCTTAGTCTCTTCGACCAGAATGCGGCACATTTTCTCGTGCTGCTCGAACGTGAGGGCATAGAACTCGGCCGACCCTCCCGTGGCGTGAATCGCATCTACGCGCGCGTCAACCAATCGCCGCATGTTCTGGCGGTTCTTCTGCTCGTCGATGTCCCAATGCTCGTCGAACACCGTCGGAACGTACGCGATCACTCCGCGAACAGCATCCTTACCTACCATCACATTACCTGACATTTCCCATTTGAACTCTGCCCGGCTACGCCGCCGGGTCTCACGGTCACCAATATATCGCCCCCCCCAAGAATCCAAGCCTCTCTGCGTCGACAACCGCCTGAATGCCGCCCGCAACCGTGTCCGCACCACTCCGACTACGTACAGGCCACCGGGCGGGTCAGGCCCATCCAGGCGGAGGCAGGCGTCAGCCCACCGGCCCGTCCATTGAAGCTCGTGGACATTCGCGCGGCGTGCACCGCTCGGTGCTCGGTTCGCCTTGGGCACCGGCCTTGCCGTCGAAAATGACCGGTCAGGGCAGCAGCACGTCCGACGCGCGGTACGCCTCCAGCGCCGCGCGGTCGCGCATCAGACCGTGAATGTGCATCTGAAGTCCCTTGTTACCGTCGCCCCAGTAAGGCCGTTTCGGGTTGGGCACCATGCCCCGCTGGTGGTGGGGCAGCCAGTTGGACATGCTGATACCATCGGCGCCGTTGCGGTAGCAACTCAGGATCATGTCGCACAGATCGTTCTTGTATCGAAGCATCCGCTGGGTGTCGTCCGGCTCGATCGGCGGGTCCTTCTCCTTGAACCAGGCGGGATGGGGCCACACTGTCGGGTAGATCCCCACGTTCTTGCCTTTCGCGAGTTCCACGAACTCGGCGGTACGCGGCAGGCCCGGCCATTTCGGCCAGAACAATGACGGACAGACGTAGTCGACCAACTCCTCGTCGATCCAGGTTTGGATGTCTAGACCGGACGCTTCGCACGACCGATTGTACGGGGATCCCAGGGCCCAGGTAAATCCGCCTTGTTCAGTTTCCCGGCGATCATCGGCTCGACGCGTACGCCCAGCAGCAGCCGCTTGCGCCCCTTGCGCTTCGCGGCCTCGTCGAGCATCTGACGCGTTTCACGCACCATACGCGTCAGGATGACATGGTTCTCGCGCGGGTTCGAGATCATGAAGTACGAGCGTTTGTAGTCGAACTCGATCCCGTCGATGTCGTAGTTCTCGACCACCTCGGCGAAGATCTTCATGCGGTGCTCGTACACCTTGGGGTGCGCCGGGTCCAGGCAGTGGCGTCCCTCGATAGCCAGGTCCATGTTCTCGCGGCCGAAATCGTAGGTGTGCAGTGTGCGAGTGGCCATGTCCTCACCGTTCATGCGGAAGCTGGCGACGATCGGCACGCCGCGCTGACGGCAGACCTCCACGGTCAGTGCCAGCGGATCGGTGTCGTGGGCGGCCAGCGCCCGGATTGCTGGGGCGGCCATGTCGGTCTTGTGCACGCCCATCTCCGCGCCCCAATACTTGTCCCACCGCGTGGCGACCTTCGACCGGTAGAAGACCGGGTCCGGCTGGCCGATCGACTGGGCCAGAACGCCGGGCTTCGCGTCCAGCAGGTGGTGGACGCCTTTGCGATACTCGTCGGGCGTCATGTCCTCGCCGGTGCCGGCGAACATGATGTTCGTCGCGTCGTTGTTGAGGATCGTGCCGAACTTTCGGTTGTCCTCGCGTCTGCCCAAAGCGCATCCGACCTGCATGAGGGGGACGAC
>CAUZBA010000338.1:0-4096 GCA_963577635.1 Phycisphaerae bacterium | reverse complement strand
AGCCATTTCCCGGCCTCTGGCACGGCGCGGGATGGTATCGCATCGATTTCACGGTGGAAGAGCTTGGCGTCGATCCAGAGAAACTGGCCAAGGCACCCAGGGTCCTGCTCACTTTCGGTGCGATCGACGGTTATCCCAAGGTGTGGATTAACGGGACGCTGGTGGGAGAGCACACCGAAGACCTCAATATCACCTGGGATGATCCGTGGGACGTCGACGTGACCAAGGTCATCAAGCTCGATGGCGTGAACATCCTGGCCGTAAAATGCACGAAGACCGCGTACGCGGCCGGCATCCATCCCGGCGTGGACAAGCAACCCGTCAGACTGGTTGGAGCCGCAAAGGTCGGTGTCACGGGAGCCGAGGCGAATATCGGTTGGTAGCGGGCGTGCTTGCGACTCGCGGCGCCAACCGCGCATGAAAAAGGCCGAACGAGAATCGGGTATGAAACATATAAGAGAACATTCGAACAGGTGCTCTGAACCCTCGTTCGGCCCAATGATGACTTCAGCTTGTCGATTCTGTCATCAGGCAGCCTCCTTTCGCTGTTAAGGTTTCGGTGTCCGTCCATCATCATCATTGAACACGACGAGGGGCAAGTCAACCGGATCTACCCACCCTTCATCGTCCTGGTCCCTTTGCGCTTTCGCGCTGCGGTCTTCCTCACCATTCGCCGCAATTTCGCAAGATTGACCGCGTCCCACGGCCTGCCGTTGGGTGCGTCACCTTTGGCTGTTTCCAGAATTTTCGGGACGCTCTTGAACCTCGGATGATTGGCCAGCACACGGAACGCATCGGTTGCGACGTGGCCGAGGCCGATGTGCTCGTGGCGGTCTACACGGCTGCCACGGGGAGTCTTTGAGTCGTTGATGTGGACGACGGTCACCAGATCCAGGCCCAGGACGTCATCCAGCTCCTCCAGAACGGCCTTCATGCCCGCCGCCGAGGTCAGGTCGTAGCCGGCGGCCAGGACGTGTGCCGTGTCCAGGCAGACGGCGAGGCGATCCGGCTGCTTTACCGTGTCGATGATGCAGCGCAGGTGTTCGAAGCGGTGGCCAAGGCCGGTTCCCTGGCCTGCGGTCAGTTCCAGGCAGGTCACCACGTTCAGCGCGGGCAGGTCCGCGTGCACCCGGTCGAGCGCAGAGGCGATTCGCTTGAGACCTGCCCGCTCGCCGCCGGCGTTTACGTGCGAGCCCGGGTGGGCCACCAGGTGCGCGATCCCGAGCCGTTCGCAGCGCTCCAGTTCGTCGCGAAACAGGGCGATGGATCGGCTGCGGGTGGGGCCGGCCGGACTTGCAAGGTTGATCAGGTAGGAATCGTGACTCACGACGTCCGTGATCCCCGTTTGCTTCTGGTGATCGCGCCACGTCTGCACCTGCTCATCGGTCAGGGGGGGCGCCGTCCACTGGCGCTGATTCTTGGTAAATACCTGGACGCAATCCATCTTCAACTGGCGTGCTTCGACCAGCGCGTGATGAAGACCTCCGGCGACGGACAGGTGACTTCCGAACATACCGGCGAAATCATATAGAAACTATGATGAAAGGTGATGGCTGATCTGTGGGACAGTCAACGCGAAGCCAACCGGATCGCGGCCGAGCCCCTTGCGGTTCGCATGCGGCCGCAGAGCCTCGAACAGTTCGTCGGCCAGGAACACTTCCTCGGTGCCGGCAAGCAGTTGCGGCGTATGCTCGACGCCGACCGACTGACCAGCGTCATTTTCTACGGCCCGCCCGGAACGGGGAAGACCACGCTAGCGGAAGTGATCGCCGCGCACACGAGACGCGACTTTCACCGCGCGAACGCCGCGGCGATCGGAGTCAGCCAGGTGCGCGACGTCCTCAATCAGGCACGGCGTCGACTGGAAGCCGACGGTGTCCGCAGCATCTTCTTTCTTGATGAGATCCACCGTTTCAACCGTGCCCAGCAGGACGTGCTGTTGGGTGACGTGGAGCGTGGCATCGTCAGCCTCATCGGAGCCACGACCGAGAATCCGTTCTTTGCGATCAACTCGCCACTGGTGAGTCGCTCGGCGATTTTTCAGTTTGAAGCGCTCAGTGAGCCGCAAATTCGCACGATCCTTCGTCGGGCCCTCGAGGATGCAACGTGCGGTTACGGGCGGCGCGATGTGACGGTAAGCGAAGAGGCGATGGACCTCTGGACCGTCATGTGTGACGGCGACGCGAGGCGAGCGCTGGCGGCTCTGGAGATCGCGGTCCTCAGTAGTGGCGATCCTGAGGCGGGCGAACCCGTCGGCGGGTGTCAGAAAGACGCCGAGCCGGGGCAGGGCCGCGGCGAACGGCCGATCGTGATCGACCTCGAAGCGGCCGAGCAGTCAATTCAGCGCAAGGCAGTCGTCTACGACGGCACCGGGGATGAACATTACGACGTCGCGTCGGCGTTAATCAAGTCGATGCGCGGAAGCGACCCGGACGCGGCCGTCTACTGGCTTGCCAGGATGCTGGTCGCAGGTGAGGACCCCCGTTTCATCGCCCGGCGGATCGCCATCCTGGCCAGCGAAGATATCGGCAACGCCGACCCTCGAGCCATCAGCGTGGCATCAGCGGCCCAGCAGATCACCGAAAGGATCGGGATGCCCGAGTGCCAGTTGACGCTGGCCCAGGCGGCCATCTACATGGCCACGGCCCCCAAGAGTAATGCATCGGCCGCGGCGATCTGGGCGGCAATGAAGGACGTCAAGGAAGGACGCACCGTTCCGGTGCCGCGACACCTGCGCGACGGCCACTACGCGGGTGCCCAACGCCTGGGCAACGCCAAGGGATACCGCTACAGCCACGAGACCGACACGGGCTGGGTGGACCAGGAGTATCTCGGCGTGGACAAGACCTACTACACACCCACACAGCGAGGCTACGAGCGCCAGGTCAGTGAGTATCTGGACTGGATCAAGAAACAGGGCGAGCAGTAGCATCCACACGAACTGAGCGATCGGCATGGGCGACGAGGAGCGACGGAGCGACGAAGGGGAAGCGGGGATCGCAAGCGGAAATTGTCAGCGTACCGAAAGTTACATTCTTCATGGTCAGACGTCATTGGGTCTTCGTCACACACAGCGGGCACTCCAATCAGCGACCCCTCGCCGCTCCGTCACTCCGTCGCTTGGAATTTTACTAACGTGCTACAGGAACATTAGTTGCGATGAAAGTGCCGGATCGGACTGCTCAGCTTGAGCATTCAGTGATCGTTTGCGGCGGCGTCCGGCGGCCGTTACTCTTTGCCTGCAGCATGGTGCTTCCCTCGCAGATGGGCAGAACGTCGACACGCAAGCGTCGATCGCTGCGCTGGCAGCTTTTGCGCCGGTGGTTGTGGCCCGCCGCGGCGATTGCATTCGCGATGACGCTGTTCCTGTTTGCACGTCAAGCAAGCCCGCCGTCGGCGCCGGACACCGAGGCGCCGCAGATGCCATCGCTGTCCTCGCTCACCCAGGACGACCCGCAGCGCCAAGTAGATCGCGTTGTCGCGCAGCCCAAGCCGGATCGTCGCGTCACCGGATCGGCAGGCGAAAAGCCGCCGCGATCGGGGTGGGTGACATTTTCGGAGGCAAGCGAACGCGCCACCGATTCCCGGGTTGAAGTACGCAAGACACCAGCGCCGCCAAAGCGTGCCGAATGGCCGCTTGCCACGAAGCCGGTCGTGACCCGGGATCTCGGGCTGATAAGCGTCATCGACAAGACCGCGAAGCCGCCCCAATCGAAGGCCACCACGACGGCTAGGTCGGCGGCTATCACGGTTCCCGAAGCGCCCTCGCCGCTAGCCAACAAGACGCCCAGACCGGCGACGAGCGATGTGGGCAAACTTGTGACCAGTGCGCGAACGAAGATGGATCAGGGAAACGCCGTTGAAGCGCGCAGGTTAATCAGCCAGGTACTGGAGGGTCACCACGCCGGTCTGAGCCGTGCCCAGGTGACGTTGATCCAATCCACGCTGAACCAGACGATGGACCAATTGCTGCTGTCGCGGGCCGTTGATCCCTCAGACTCGCTGGTCGAACGCTACCGGGTCAGGCGCGGCGAGAGCCTGGGCGCGATTGGCATTCGCTACAAAGTGCCTTACTCACTGATCATGAGTATTAACG
>CAUZBA010000337.1:0-4112 GCA_963577635.1 Phycisphaerae bacterium | reverse complement strand
TCCACGGCAAGGGTACCGCCGCACCGGAACTGCTGGCCAACCTTCCGGACGATCCCTATCTCATGGCCGCGGCGGCGAACACGAACGGGTTCTCGCTTCAGAAACTGCTGCCGCCGTTACTGGAACGCCTCCCCGCTGCCATGGGTGGCATCGAGAAGTTGCTGCCGCACCAGAGAAAACTGGTGGCGCAGTTGCGCGGTCAGGCCATGGTGATCTACGGCGACCGGCCCCAGGAGCCGGGCGGCGAGGCGGCGATGAAATTCGCCGCCGCTCTGGAGGTTGCCGACAGCAAGGCTTACGTCGAGGCGATCCGCGAGTACCTCGAAGCGTTCGACGGCCAGACACTGCCGCTGATGCCGGGTGGCGAGGTGACGGTGACCTGCTCATACCGGCCGAACGAACGAGTGGTCGGCGGAATCCAGTGCGACCGGTACGAAGTCCGCTATGCCTATCCCGAAGGCTACGAACAACAGATCGGGCCCTGGGCCGATTTCATGAAGTTGATGGGCATGGAGGGCGCGGCCGGCTACATCGCCGCGGTTGACGAGCACCGTATCGTCCAGACCAACACGACCGACGCGCAACTGATCAGCAAGCTCGTCGCGGCGGCCCGGACGCAGCGAGGTCTGGGAACGCAGGGGCCGATACGCGAGGCGCGTGAGGTAGTGTCCGGTCCCGCTGCGGCGCTGGAGATGTTTCTGAGCGTCGCCGACATCCTGCGGTTCGCTGAACCATGGATCGGTGCGCAGCCCGGGCCGAATCAAGGCGCCGGGCAGCTTGCGGAATCCAGACCGGTGGCGATCCGGGGCGAGCTCGAGGGTGATGCCGCCGCCGGTCGCGTGTTCGTGCCCATGGGCGTGTTGCACAGGATCAGGCAGATGGTCGCGCCGCAGGAGGGCAACCAGTTCGGCGGGCCGGGGCAGATGCCGTATGGAAGATAGGGAACTGGAGTATTGGAGTACGGGTAAAGAGGTATTGCCGCTACCAACACTCCAATACTCCAACAATCCAATCCGTGACCCACCCATGCTCCGGTCACTGACGATTTGCGCCCTGGCCCTCTACCTCCTGTCGATTCTTGGCGCCGCGTGCGCATCGGGTCCTTTGCAGCCGACCGACGACGGAATCACCGAATTATCAAGTGGCGTGGCCGGCACATCGCGGGCGCCGCACACGCCGACGGTGGGAATGGCATTCAATCTGCACCACACCGATCGGCTCGACAGGCATCTGGCGGCCCTGGAGTTGATCGCTTCGGTCGGCTTTAACAGTGTCGAAGTCGTCACGCCGGCGTACCAGATCGACGCCAGGGACGATAGGGTCCTCGTCAGAACCGGCCCGGGGTTCGGGCCGAGCCGCGAGCAGTTGACGACCCTGCTACGCCACGCCAATTCGCTTGGCATGAATACGATGCTCATGCCCATCGTCCTGCTTTCCAAGTCCGGCAAGGACGAGTGGCGCGGCAAGATCCAACCGACAAGCTGGAATCGCTGGTGGCTCAGCTACGGTGACGTGATCGATTACTTCGTTGACGTCGCTAATGAAGTCGGCGTCCAGACTCTCTGTGTCGGTTCGGAACTTCTGAGCACCGAACGCCAGACCGAACGCTGGAAGCACCTGATCGCGCGCGTGCGTCGGCGCTATGACGGTCGGCTGACCTATTCGACGAACTGGGACCATTACCATGTGCCGCAGTTCTGGATGGAACTGGATGTGATCGGCATGAACGGATACTGGGATCTGACGACTCTGGCCGCCGACCCCGACCATCCGGAGGCAGACGACCTCCATCGGCGGTGGCGGCAGATTCGGGCTCAGGTCGTTGCCCACGCCCGGCAGCGCGGGCGATCCATTCTCTTTACCGAGATCGGATACCCGAGTCTGCCCTGGGGCCTCAAGGAGCCGTGGAACTACGTCAATCCTCGCAACGAGCAGAAAAACGACCCGTATACCCAGGCCCTCGGGTACAGCGCTTTTCTGTCCGCGTGGGACGATGATCTGACCGGCCTGCCGCCGGCGACCGGTGCGGGCGACCTGGCGGGTGTCTTCTTTTACCGCTGGGATCCCTATCGCAATGGTGGCCCGCGCGATACCGGCTATGGCGTGCGGGGTAAGACCACGATGGACCTGCTGAAATCGTTCCTGGATCGGCGCCGACGGATGAACGGGGAGTTCTAATCCGGTTGTTGCTATACTCGGCATCCCAGGGCAAGCGAAGCGCACCACCAGGTGAGGAATCCATGAACATTCTGGTCATCGGGAGCGGCGGGCGCGAACACGCACTGGGCTGGAAGCTCAAGCAGTCGAAGAATTGCGATAGCCTCTTCTTTGCGCCCGGCAACGGCGGGACGGCTGCGCTCGGGCAGAACGTCGAGCTTGCGATCGATCCGGTCAACACGAAGAACGCCGAGGCGATCGACTATTTCTGTCGTCAGAATCGCGTGGAGCTTGTGGTCATCGGGCCGGAAGACCCCCTGGCGCAAGGACTCGCCGACCGTCTGGCCGCCCCCGGCAGGCATGTGTTCGGCCCCACGGCGGGCGGGGCACGCCTGGAGGCCGACAAGGCGTTCGCGAAGCAGTTGATGCGCAGCACTTCGATTCCCACGTCCGAAGCTCGCGTGTTCGAACACCTGGACGCGGCGGTCAGGTTCGTGCGCGCCCATGAGACGCCACTGGTCGTGAAGGCCGCGGGGCTGGCCAAGGGAAAGGGAGTGGTGGTCTGCGACGATGCGGCGCAGGCCGAGCAGGCCGTCAAGTTGATCATGCAGCAGCGCGCCTTCGGCGACGCGGGGGACACCGTGGTGATCGAAGAGCGCCTCGTCGGCCAGGAGCTGTCGGTTCTCGCCCTCGTCGATGGCCGGCAGTTGTTCGTCCTCGATCCCGCCCAGGATCACAAGCAGGCCGGCGAGAACGACACCGGGCCGAACACCGGCGGGATGGGAGCCTACACACCGACACCCCTGATCGACGAGCTGCTCATGTCACAGATCGAGCGCGAGATTCTCGTGCCGGCGGTAGACGCCCTGCGCCGCGAAGGTGTGATTTACCAGGGGGTCCTCTACGCCGGCTTGATGCTCACCGCCGGCGGCCCGAAAGTGCTCGAGTTCAACTGCCGTTTCGGCGATCCCGAAATCCAACCGCTGCTGATGCGACTGCGCGGCGACCTGGTCGAGATCATGGTGGCCACGGCCACCGGCGGGCTCGATCGCGTCGACCTCTCGTGGGATCCGAGTTCGTGCTGCTGCGTGGTCATGGCCAGCGGTGGCTATCCCGGACCGTACGAGAAGGGTAAGACCATCACCGGTCTCGATGAGGCCGGGCGGCTCGAGGGTGTGCAGGTGTTTCACTCCGGCACCGAAAAGCGCGATGGCAGCATCGTGACCGCGGGTGGCCGAGTCCTGAGTGTCTGCGCGAAGGGCGCCGACCTGAAGGACGCGCAGCGGAAGGCCAACGCCGCGTGCGAGCAGATCCATTTCGATGGCGCGTTCTGGCGCCGCGACATCGGGTACCGCGTGTTGAAGCAACCCGAGCCCGCCGCCGGCCGTTAGTGCCGTCACGAGCGAAGAGCGAGTGACGGAATACCTTGTCGTGTTGTCGCGTAGCGGAATTCTGTCTCGAACCTCGGGCTCACACCCGCGGCTCGATGTGATCTAATCAGGCGCTGCTTTCCCCCCGTGCCATCGTTGCGTTATCGTATCTTCATCATGGCCGATCAGATCGACCAACTCGAATCGGAGGCCACCGCGTCGCTCGAATCGGTGACGGACGGCGAGCAGCTCGAACAGTTCCGCATCAAGTACCTCGGCACGAAGGGGGCCATTCGTAACCTGACGAACATGCTCAAGCAGCTTCCGTCCGATCGCAAACCGGCTTTCGGCAAGCGCGTCAACGCGGTGCGGCAGAAGTTCCAGGCGGCATTCGACGCGAAGAAACAATCGCTTGCCGGCGGCGCCACCGCCGAATCCGGTCCGCCGGTGGATGTGACGTTGCCCGGCTGCCCGCCGCGGCTGGGGCGTGTGCACATCATCACGCAGACTATGGACCAGCTGGTCGAGGTGTTCGGCCGCATGGGCTTCGATGTGGCCACAGGTCCGGAGGTCGAGGACGAGTAC
>CAUZBA010000336.1:0-4124 GCA_963577635.1 Phycisphaerae bacterium | reverse complement strand
GCCGTCGGGGTTTGCCCGCGTTGGATGAGAAAGCCCTGAGGTGAAGCGCGCTCGAGGTCTACGTTGTGCAGCACCTTCCCGTTGTAGGTGTCGCGGCCCTCGTAGTTGACGGCGAAGGAGAAGTTGCCGCCGCAGTCCGGCATCGGGTGGTAGGAGACATTCGCTGCGGCGTGCCCGGTGTTGTCGCCCTCGTGGACGTCGTCACCGCCGACGTCGAAGAGGATGCCGATTCCGGCCTGGGCGCCCTGGCCCTGGCTCGCCGCGGGCGTCTGGTAATGATCGTCGCCGCCCAGGTCGATCAGGGCTGCGACGCCGATGTCCCATGAGAAGCCGAGCCCCACGATGTCGCCGCCATAGACGTCGTCGCCTTCGTCGTCGATGAGAAACGCCAGACCGTAGTGGGCCTGCCAGGCGTGACCCCAGCGCAGGAAGATCTTTTCGCCGCGCGGCTTGCCGTCGAATCCGAGCCGGGTGGACCCGACGCGCCGGTCGTTACCGCCGAAATCGCGGGCGATGCCGATCGCGAACCAGTAGGCGCCGCCGTGCGAGAAGTAGTCGCACTCGTAGAGATCGTCCCCGCCCCCGTCGAGCAGCACGCCGATGCCGCCGTTGGCGCTGCCACGGGGTCCGGCCCCGACGCCCTGCGAGAAGCCGGCGTACCCGGGCGTGTCGTCGTAAGAATCGAGGTAGAGTCCTCCAGCGTAGTAACGATCATCACCCGTCAGGTCGTCATGGAGGCCGAAGCCCAGCGGCCCGCCGAACCCCTGGGCGAACAGAGCCGCGTGGTAAGAATCATTCCCTGCCCGATCTACGAGCAGGCCGATGCCGCCCAGCGCCGAGCCGTGAGCACGGCGTTTGGCCCGGTACGTGTCGTTGCCGGCCATATCGACGTGTATGCCGATGCCGCCGAGGCACGCGCCCTGCGCGACGTCCTGGGCCTCGTACACGTCATCACCGGACAGGTCAAACAGGGCGCTTAGCCCAAGAATTGCAGAACCCTGGACGCCCGGCTTCGTGCCCACGTAGCGGTCGTTGCCCGCATGGTCGATCAGGACGAGCAACGGTCGATTCCGCGACGTGGTTCCTTCGTGGTAGACGTCGTCACCCGCGAAGTCCACGATTGCGCAGACCTCGACCAGGTCGTCCAGGTGATACACGTTCGTGCCCGGTCCGCCGATGATGATGAGTCCGGCATCGGCGCGCACGACCGCGTGCACCGGCCCCTCGACGCCGGCCGGGGCCTGGGTGTCGTTCGCGGGCAGCCGGGCCAGCGTGCCTGAAACCGCCTGGTCACGGAGCGAAACGAGCGCGAGGGCCGCCGCGTGCAGTGACCCGCGGTCCATTCGTTCCAGGAGATTGCACAAACGCCGCGCCGCGTCTTTTTCGGGAAAGATCGCTCCGGAACTCTTGACCTGCTGCGTCGTTGTCACGTAGAGATTCGTCTCCAGGTCCAGGCGCTCGGCGACGTCCAGCGGGGCCATCGCGCCGTCAAAGCCACGGCGGGCCGCGTTCAGGGCGTCGATAAGAAGATCCATCGAATCACCCGCAGCCTTCAGGCCGCCGGCGGTGATCGGCGCGTCGAGCTTCGCCGCCATTTCCCGGACCAGGTCCTGAAGGTGACCGGCAACGACCATCTTGTGCAGACGCCTGGAGAATTTCTCAGCCACTTGCGGTGTGTCGATCTGGCGCCGCATCAAACGATCGAACCAGCCGAGCCTGCAGTTGCCGGTCTTGTCGGACCACGTCTTCTTGCCGGCCGAGTGGTCGAGGCGTCCATCCGAGAAGGCCTGGTAGCGATCGAATGCTTCACGCACCTTGCGCCGCGACAGACCGGCGTCGATTTCGCTGCCGAGCACGGAAATGAGCTGCGCCGGCCGAGGCGGTTCTTCCGCGGGCGCGGGGGTCGCGCCGCAGGCGAGGAACGCGACGGTGATGAGCAGCTTCATGGGCCGCAGTTGATCGTCGAACATCACCGCAGAGCCTAAACGTTTGCGGAAGGATTCTCAAGAAGGTTGCGTCTGACCGATGTCGTAGTCCCATAAGCCTCTTGCGCGGCCGGCGGCGCTCCAATGCCCGGGCCATCGGGCGTGAACAACCATTGAGCGGATGCCGATACAGATTTCCGCCTCGCCGTCCAGCGTGAGTACGCCTCCATCATCCAGTCCGTGGTCAGTCTCGCGCACAACCTCGATCTTGGCGTCGGGGCAGTGGGTATGGAAGACGCGGCGCAGGTTGCCCTACAGCGCCATCCGCTGGCGCTGACCCGCGTCCGTCGTTCCGGCGCAGACATCGAGCTTGCCGGCGCCCGGGCGCATGACCACCGTGGCCACCGTGGCCGGCTCGAGATCGTCGGCACCTGCTTCGTGGTTGCAGTGCGGCACGCAGGCCTGCGACACCTCGGCCAACCGTTCCCAGCAGGCGTCGGCGGTGACGGGGCGCTGCATGGCCGCGAAGCACGCTTCCATCTTCCCGTGCCGCCAGCGCGAGCTGGCCATGTCGCGCGGGTACTCGATCGACCCCAGTTCGGGGTCGATGTAATGGTTGGCGTGCACGAATGGTTCGGTCGCGACCGGCGTGCGGCGGGTTCGCGTGGCCGTGCATTCGACGTTGATCCCACCGTCGGCGTCGGCCAGGTAGAAGTTGTGGCCCGAAAGGCGTGGTGTCTTCTCGACGACCTCCGCGGCCTCGGCGGCGCTGCGACAGCGCAGGGCCCGGGTGATGGTGAACAGGTAGTTCACGCCCACGCGGGCGTCGGTGGGCACGAGGTTGGTGTTGCCCACCGCCACGCCCTCTTCATTCATCGCGATCAGGCACAGGCAGCCGACCGTGGTTAGACCCAATGTCGATGGCCCGTCATCGGGCCGCCGCCGCACCATCACCATGTAGTCCATCGCATCGGCGTGCATGTCCCAGGTCTGGCCCGAGATGGTCCGGTCTGCGTCCGCGCACGACGGCGGCACGATGAACGCAGTGCACTCGTCGTAATGGGCCTGCGGTGCCGCAGCCAGGTTCCGGTTCTCAAAGAGGATCAGATCGCGCAGGTCCGTCAGCCCGTTGCCCACCAGCAATTCGTCGATGGTCAGCCCCGCCGCCCGGGCGATCCCCTGGAACTCCGCCCAGATCGAAGCGTCGTAGCTCTCATGGGCAGTTCGCGTCGTGGCCGCGGCCTCGAGAATGTCGTGGCGGGTTACGCGGCGGCCCGAGTCGTGCAGGGCCACGAATTTTGTCACCTGCTCGAGGCGCCTGGCGGCGAACTGCCTGATCTGCTCTTTGAATTGTTCGCCGAAGGACTCACCCATGGCGGCCGGCGGGCCGGTCAGTTCGACGGTGGGCAGCTTCATCAGATCTTCTCCTCGGCGCTGCGCACCTTCTGCTGCATCGTCTGGTCTCGATCGGTGCGGGTCCCAAAACGCAGGGTGCTGGTAATTCGCGGGGCGCCCATCTCGTGGACGACCTCGTGACAGCGCTTGACGGCGGCGAAAACCTGGTCCCAATCGCCTTCAATGTTGGTGCCGTAGGCGTGCAGGCGGGTCTCGAGGCCCGCTTCCCGCAGCACGCGCTCGCAAGCGGCGACGTGCTTCGAGACCGAAACGCCGACGCCCAGGGGCACGACACACAGATCGGCAATGACTTTCATGGGGGCATGATATCGCGGGCTTTGCCCGCGGTGAAGAAAGGATCTGCCTGTGGCGGACAGGCTCCGGGGTAGGAATCCGGGGTTTCCTGGGCTGATTCCAGCGTCAGATGCACCGGATTCCTGGAGGGCGGAGCTCCTGCGACGCCGTATGGTGGCAAGGACAATGACTCTCCATTCCATGTCCTTTGTTTCGAGAACTTCTCGTCACCTTGCGCAGAAGTCATAGCGGAAGAATCTTCAGCCATCGCTATCGAGATCGAAACCGTATGATCTGCACGCTACTCGCGAGTGGGTCGTTGCGAGTTGCTCTTGCGACGGATCAGTCGGATCGGTCCGATTCCTGCCCCCTGAACCCCGAACCTCGAAGCGCAGCGGAGATCCGCCGTGGCCCGAAGGGCTCAGGCGGGCTGAACCCCTGAACTCTTGCGGGCGCAGCCCGCGTCAGATCCCGTGCTTCCGAAGTCGCTCCAGTCCTCGCGCCAGCACC
>CAUZBA010000335.1:0-4127 GCA_963577635.1 Phycisphaerae bacterium | reverse complement strand
ATCTTGCCCCAGATGCGAAGCTTCTGGACGCACTGGAACAAGCTTGCACTGGAGATGGCCGGGTCTACCTGTGGGCGGGTAAGTCGACTCTTCCCGAAGCTCATAATCGTGGACATGATGAACGATTCTGGGACATGATGGAGCCTGGGGACCTTGCCCTGGCGTATGCTGAGAAAAGTCTGAAGGCCGCCTCGGTCATCATTGGAAAGGTCAAGAACGTAGCGATTGGCAACCATTGCTGGCCGAATCCAGAACGGCCATACGACCTGATCTATTTCTTGAGCAAGCCGGTGTTCTTCGAACTTCCCGTGCAATCCGCAACGGATCAGAGCGGAAGACCGTACTTCGGTCAAATCTACCAGGGACTACGCCGAGTGGGGCGTTCCGACGAGATTGCGGCAGACTTCGGGTCATTAAAGAGATTTGCCCGCGAGGGGTTGGGACTCACTGGTTTTGACTCCTGGGATGTGGCCGCCGGTCAAGGATATGTGCGCGATGCCAAGCGACGCAAATCAATCGAGAGGTATGCGGTATCGATGGCGACGAAACAATACGAGTCAGAGGGCTACGACATCACTGACACAGGCGACGAGCAGCCATACGATCTGAGTTGCGTGAAGGATGGCACCGAGGTCCGCGTTGAAGTCAAGGGGACACAGGGTCGCGGCGACACGATCATTCTCACAGGCGGCGAGGTTCGGCACTCGCAAAGCGAGGAGTGCCAGGTGGATCTCTTCGTGGTATCAGGAATCGTCGTAACGCGCAATCCGGCTGGTGAATATGAGACCGCCGGCGGGCAAGTGCGCTGCCATCTGCGATCTTGGTTCCCTGAGGGTCATCGGTTAAAGGCGACGGAGTATTGCTACTCACTAGACGGGATTGACAACCGCGGAGCTAGCTGACCTCACTGTTTTGTTGTGCAGGCGAGGCAAGCTTAGGTGCAAAGGGGCCTATCAGGCCTCTTCTTCTGTCAGCGTGAGGATGGCATGTCGCCGCTTCCTAGACATCTTGGCTAGTTTTTTGATGTGTTGGGCAACGGCGTTGCGATCAACATCTGACAATTCACCTAATGCCTGCTCGATAGCAGCCAAATGCGGGTCAGAAACGCGAGTCTCTTGCGCCTGACTGCTGGGGTATGCGCTGGGGTTTGGTTTGTCCCTCTTGGAAGTACTGGATTCATCTGCACTTGCAAAGTGGGTTGCCAGCCTTCCAAGCTGACACTCTACCAATTGAGTTACGGCCGCGGCCTTGTCGTGCAGTATAGCACTGTGCCGCTTAGTGTCGCGTTGGTTCGTTATTGACGTTGAATCGGACGGCTGCCTACTGGATCTGCACGACGGCCGTGGTGGTGTGCGTGGTGAATAGATCGGTGGCCGTCACCGTCCACCGGCCCACCGATTCATTCCAGGCGACCGGCAGATCGATCAGGGCACGGCCGTCCCGCACGATGATACTTTTGGCGAACCACGGCGCCTCCTTACCATCGGGCCCGTTTGCGCGGACCTTCAGGGCGCGTCCGCCCAGGGCCTGCGGGATATCAACACGGATCTTGAGCGATCCGCCCCGTTCCGCGGAATCTGCTACCGCGGCCAGCGTGGGCGCGTGTAACTGCTTCTCGCTCACGACGAGCAGCGTCGCCATGAACGGGGTCGCGCTGGTCTGAAACGAGTCGGTCAGGCCCACGGTGCGGCCCGTGCGCATTTCGTAGACGTACCGTGGTCCGGGCAGCTTCACCGTGATGGGCACGCGCACGTCCAAGCCGCCGCCGAAAGGCGCAGCCGGCGGATCGAACCCTCCGTTCGGCTCCGGCCACGTGCCCCAGGACGGGCCGTGCAAAGCCACAACTTCCGTGCCGGCACCTGTGCGCCAGCGCAACGCCTCGATGTTGCGGTGTCGTCGCCCGTCGGCGTCCACAAGATCGAGTGGCGTCTCGACGCCGGCCGCGGCGAGTAATCCCCTGAAGAATTCCGCGGCATCCTCGGGGCCGTCGTGAACCGCGACCTTCGGATACGACCACATCGTGAAGTTCAGGAGGACGACACGACCCTTGCCCACTTCGCGGACGATGCAGATCGGCGTGTCGCCAGCCCGGCCGAGCGCTTTGCCGGTCGTGACCTCGATATTGGGGTTGACGTACAGTTCGCGACGGTTCAATTTCAGTTCGGTCCGGCCCACCGTACCCGCAATGCTACCGGGCGCGTTGGCCACCGGCTCGCTGCCCGCGTGCCGCACGCCGAACAGATCATCCAGAACGCCACCCTCGCGTGGCTTGCCGCGGGCACCGTAGATCCCGGGCCGCACGTCGGCGATCAGCGTCCCGCCTGCGGCGACGAAATCGCGAATGAGTTGTTCCTCCTCCGGGCCGATCACCTCGTACTGGGCGAGGATCATCACTTTGTACGGCGATGAGTCGAACTCGCCGCGCTTGATCTGCCCGTCGGTCGTGTAGCGGAACTGCATGCCGCTGGCGCGGATGTTACGGTGCCAGGCCCGGTGGCTCCGCCGGTTGACCTCGTGCACCTGGGACTGCGGCGTGCTCGAGCGCACCTTGCCCGCGTCGTCGCGCCAGCGGAAGATGCCGTAAGAGGGCCCGTCGCCGATCTTGGCCATCTTGATCGACGCCATCGAGTGGAGCATGACGATCCCATCGTCGAGCATGGGCGAGCCCGGGTTCCCGTTCAGGAGGGTACCGAGGCCTTCGAAAAGGGGCCGGGCCGACTCGAACGCGCGGCGCATGTCGGGCTTGAGCACCATCCCGGGCGTGAACAGGTTGTCTATTCTCCACTTGCCGACCGTGTTGGCGCCGCGCAGGACGCTGGCCCAGAATGACCGGCCGCCGATGAAGTGCCCGTGGTGGTAGCTTCTGGGCGCGATGGAGCGGATCACCTCGTTGGTCGTCTCGCCGTTCTCGCCGCCGTAGGGCATCCACCAGCCGGTGTGGCGGACGATGACGTCGATGTCGGCGTCGAGGTAGATGTCGCTTCCTTCGATGCCGCACTTCGCGTAGGGGTCGATGCGCCGCGCCTCGTCGCCGAAGCGCCGGCAGTAGTTTGCGAAGTTCCAGTACTGGAATGACCGCCGATCGATGTAGCGCGGGTAGCTGCGCCATTTCTCCTGCCATTGCGTCGAGCCGGGTGTCGGGCCAACGCTCGAGTGCTCGTTGTTGGCGTAGGTGAGCACCCACTTCATCGCGTCCTGGGCCTCGGGGCCCCCTTGATGTCGGTCTTTTTGAATCTGCTTCTGCTCTTTCGCCAGCGCGTTCAGCGACGAGCGGTCGACGATCGGCTCGATCTCGTCGAAGGACCGGTAGGACGAGCCCCACGATTCGTTGAGCGCCTCGATCGTGGCGTACTCGCCCTTGAGCCACTGCTGGTACACCTTCCAGCAGGCGGGGTGAAGGCACGAACCCAGGACCGCCACCTCGTCGCCCATGCTGTAGATGAGCACGCCGCGATCTCGATAGTCACGCTCGTTGTCGATCCATTTCCTGAGGCGCTGCGACACGGCCGGCTCGTCGTTCCAGCAGCCGTCCGTGAGGGCGAGCGTTCCGTGCTCGTCCACCGACGGCTCCTGCGGCCCGGCGTCGAGCAGGCGGTAGAGACCGCTGCCACAGTAGGGCGTGTAGTTCATCCCGGCCCGTGTCATGTACCAGAATGGGACGTGGCTCGTCTCGATACGCGACGTAACGCCGTCGCGGGCGAGCATATCGTTGGCCAGGTCGGCGAACTGCGCCGCGTAGAGCCGGCCCCACAGGATGAAATTCCACTGATTCTGCTTTCGGATGGTGATCGTGTAGGTGTCCGGGCAGTAGCCGTGAACGACCTCACGGTCGTCCTGCACGACGGCCGCCTCGATGCCCATGTAGCCGGGCATGCGCGGATCCGTGGGCAGCGAGAAGTCGACGCGCTCGGCCGGGTTGTCGAACGCCTGCCGGGCAAGGACGCGACCGTGGCGATCTACGGCGCGCACGCGCAGCACGCGTCCCTCGATGGCCGGGCCGGCCAGCTCGACCGTTCCCCTGATGGCGTCGCCGGGCTCGCCCGACGATCGAGCGAGCCTGATCTGCGCAATGCGCTGTTGCGTCGAGACGTCGAACCGTCCGATCGTCCAGCCTGCGACACCGTTTT
>CAUZBA010000334.1:0-4134 GCA_963577635.1 Phycisphaerae bacterium | reverse complement strand
CCACGCCCTGGTGAGGTTGATCCTGGTCGTAATATCGGATGTATTCTTGAGCGATGTGATTCAGATGCGCGAGACTGAAGCACACGAAATAGTTGAGACATTCGCGTTTGACCGTGGCGGCGGGCGTCAGCCCACCGGCCCGTCCATTGAAGCTCGTGGACATTTGCGCGGCATGCACCGCTCGGTGCTCGGTTCGCCTTGGGCACCGGCCTTGCCGTCGAAAATGACCCGTGGGCTGACGCCCACCGGTCTCCGGTCAGGGCAGCAGCACGTCCGACGCGCGGTACGCCTCCAGCGCCGCGCGGTCGCGCATCAGACCGTGGATCGTCATCTGCAGCTTCAGCTGGCCCTGGCCCCAGATCTTGGCCCGCATGGGGTCGGGCACCATCCCCTCCTGGTGGTGGGGCAGCCAGTTGAAGCTGCTCAGGCCGTCGGCACCGTCGCGGTAGCAGCGCAGGCCCATGTCGCACAGCTCGTTCTTGAAGCGGCGCATCGGCGCTTCGTCCTCGGGCTCGATGAGAGTGCCATCCTTCTGCCAGTTCGGCGCGGGGAAGATCGTCGGGTAGATGCCCACGTCCTTGCCCTTCACCAGCTCGGCGAACTCGGCCGTCCGCGGCACGGCCGGCCACTTGGGCCAGAAGAACGAGGGGCAGACGTAGTCGACTAGCTCCTCGTCGATCCAGGTGCGGATGTCTAGGCCCGACGCCTCGCAGGAGCGGTTAAACGGCGGCCCCGGGGCGCCGGGGAACTCCTGCTTCTGCAGCTCTCCGGACACCATCGCCTCGACGCGGACGCCCAGGAGCATGCGCTTCTTTCCCTTGCGCCGCGCGACCTCGTCGAGCATGGCCCGCGTCTCCCGCACCATCCGGGTCAGGATGACGTGGTTCTTCTGCGGCTCGGAGATCATGAAGATCCAGCGCTTGAAGTCGAACTCGATGCCGTCGAGGTCGTAGTTCTCCACCACCTCGCGGAAGATCGCCATGCGGTGGGCGTACACCTCGGGGTGGGCCGGATCGAGACAGCCGCGGGGCGGGGCGCCGGGAATCTGGATGACGAACTGCGGGTTGTCCCGCGCGAAATCGAAGGTTTCGAGGCCGCCGCGGCCCATGTCCTCGGCGTTCATGCGGAAGCTGGCCACGACGGGCACGCCGCGCTGCCGGCACACCTCGACGGTCAGCGCGAGCGGGTCCGTGCCCTGCTCGGCCAAGGCGATCAACGCGGGCACGGCTCGATTGTTCGGGTGTATCGGCCCGACGTACTTGCTGAAGGACGTGGCGACCTTCGACCGGTAGAAGACCGGGTCGGGCTGGCCGATCGACTGGGCGAGGACGCCGGGTTTCGCGTCCAGCAGGTGGCCGACGCCCTTGCGGTACTCGTCCGCCGTCATGTTCTTGCCGGTGCCGGCGTACATGATGTTCGTCGCGTCGTTGTTGAGGATCGAGCCGAGCTGCTTGTTGTCGGGCAGCCCGCCGGTGGCGCCGCAACCGCCCAGGAGAAGCAGGCCGGTGACGAGGACGCCGGCGAGGATGGATACGAAGTCGAGGTTCATGACGAAGTCTCCTGGTGGGAGTCGGCGGACTCCGGGAGGTTCATTCGATCCGATCGCCGGCGCGCTCAGCGACGGGGCCGCACGTACACGTAGACCTCCAGATCGTCGATCACGATCGTTCCCTCCGTGGCTTTGCCCGTGTTCAGGCGGACGCGCAGTTCGTTCTCGCCCCGGATAATCGTCGCCGGCTCCCAGTCGAGGCGCACGGTGTGCTGCACGTACTCGGGCAGATCCTTGCCGATCGTCTTGTCCTGACCGCCGACGCGGCGCCTTTCGACGTACGGTCGATCGACCTCCGTCCCGTTCAGGTCGATCCACAAGGACTCGTCGTGGGCCAGGCCCACCGCCTTGAACCGCAGCAGCGCCGACACCCGCGCGTCGCCGAGGTCCTCGTAGAGGCGGAACGGCTGCGTTCCCTGCGGTTTGTTCTCGGCCCGGTCGAGGCGGATACGGTCATCGTGGGCGAAGCCGGTCTGCTGGACGCTCGGCCAGAGGGGGAAGAACAGGTAGTGCCGGTCGTGGTCGGCGATGCCGGCGGGATCCTCGAGCGCGGTGAGGTATTTCAGAGATGCCGGCCAGAGGTTGCGGTGCCCCGGGTTCGGGCGCCAGTGGTACTGGTAGTTGTACGCCTCGATGCCCGAGGCCCCGGCGCCATAAAAGCTGTAGGCCGCGGCCCGGTAGTTGATCGGTTTCTGGTGCAGGCTCTCGTAGCCGAAGCCGATCACGGGGCTGATCGACGGGTAGATCCTGCAGCGGGTACCCGTCGCCATCTCGACCAGCTCGGCCACGGGTGTGTTGAAGTCGATGAAGAAGAAGTCGCTGGGGATGACGGCGTCGACCAGCTCCTCCCGGATCCACGTCTTCAGATCGTAGCCGAGGTACTCGCATTCCCGGAAGGTCTGCGGCACGCGCACGAACAGCGGCAGCCGGCTGCGGCCGCGGCGCCGGGCCGCGTCGTCGAGAAGCTTGCGGGCCTTGCGCGTCATGTCGGTCAGCAGGTGCGCGTGCTCGGCGCCCTGTCCCGGCTGGAACATGTGGGCCCAGCGCATGTAGTCGAAGGCGATGCCGTCCACCTCAACGGCATCCAGCACCTCCGCGACGTAGGTCAGCAGCGTCTCGCGCACCGGCGCCTGGGCGAAGTCCACGGCTGGCCCGCCGCTGAGGCCCTTGAGAATCCAGTCGGGGTTGTCGCGGATGATGCGGCCGCGCTGGCCGCCGTGCCGGTCGTTCATGCGGATGCAGGGCACGAACTCCATGCCGTAGTCGTGGCAGCGCTCGGCCATCACCTTCCGCGCGTCGACGCCTGCCTCGTCGAGGCGGCGCCAGCCCGCCATCTCGCGCTCAAGGTGAAACTTGCCCATCTGCTCCAGGATCTTCGACGGCCCGATGCGCGAGAAGAACTGGACGCTGGTGACGATGAAGAAGGTGTCCACCTTCGCCGCGGCTAGCTCGTCGATGGAGTCGTGGATCCGGGCCAGGGTCTCGTCGACGCTCATATCGTCCATGATGCGCTGGCCGAATGCGTTGCCTGAGTCGCTGTTGTAGAGGATGCGGCGGTCGTCGTTCGGAAAGGGGCCGGCGCTGATGGTGGCGGTGATTCCGAGCAGAAAGGCCAGCGCGCACACGAACAGGTGTCGAGATGAAGGCATGTGAACCGACATTTCCCAAATGACTCCTGCCCGGCTCCGCTTCCGGGCCGTCAGGCCCCCACTGTAGCGGCCCCCGCCAAGAATCCAATCCGAAATTGCGTGGTGCTTCGGGCCGGAAACAGGTGCGAGAGGTCATGTCCGCATCCAAAATGCCGTTCTGGAAGCCTTGACGGCACATCTGTGGCCCAGATTGTCCGGACCGACATCGCAGGGCCCTCCTGGTTGGTTCGGGATTGGGGGGCATCTGTGACCATCACGTTGGCGCTGGTCGGATCGGCGTCTCGGCGAGTCGCCGTATCCGTTCGATGATCGCTCGGTACAGCCGACACGAGACCGCCACCTCCGCCATCTGGAAGGTTACGTACTTGGCATGCCGAACCACTTTGGCCCCGATCTTGATCAACTTCTCCCGCAAGGTCGTCATCGTCCAGGTCTTCATGGGACGCGGCAGGACAAGCCTCCGCAAAAAGTTGCCCAAGTTGTACGCCAGGGCGAACAATTGCAATCGCACATGGTTGTCCACGAAGTCGTGGCATGAGAGCTTTGTCCATTTCACCGCATTCTTTCCCTCGCGAATCGACTGTTCCGCCGTCCCTCTTTGGTTGTAATAACGAACGACCCGCTTGCATTGCCAAGACAGGTTCGTCACGATGAAGCCGACCCGGGGGAACAACTCGCCTTCGTGCCATTCGACCTTGGCCACGACACGACGCTCGTGGTCCCAAGTCCCGGCCTGATACATGAACTGGTGATACCGGATCACAGGCTTCTTTGGCGGACGGCCAACGGGACGGGTCAGCAAGTGCTGGATTTGCCGCTCAAGCACGGCGTTCGACTTCAGCCGAATCGCATACTCGTAATCCTCATCTTCGAGGAATGAGTACAACTCTGGAATGGCAAATGCCGCGTCGCCACGAAAGTACTTCGAGATGTCCA
>CAUZBA010000333.1:0-4145 GCA_963577635.1 Phycisphaerae bacterium | reverse complement strand
GATCGATCGACTCGAAATAAAGGGAAAAACGCGCATGATCCCTTGCATCACGCGCACCACCGCCCGCACCAACCATAACTAGATCCTGTTGCCCTGCGGTCAGGCAACAGGATCTAGCTATTTGTTAGTTGTTATTTCCTGGTACGCCACGGCATTGTTCAGCGCGATCAGAGCGTACGCCGTGACCAGGTTCGGATCCCCTTCCAGCCAGCGGTCCGCGTCGTTGCGCCACGAACCGTCGGCCTGTTGAGCGGCGGTGAGCGTTTTAATCAGGTCGGCCGACCAGTGGTGGTCCTGACCGTCAGCAGTGGTGATCCGATCGGAGCCCCAGGCATGCAGGGCGCGGGCGAAGGTCATCAGGTAGTAGTAGTAGCCCTGCATTTTCAGCGGTTCGGGCATGCCGGGATTGTGATCCACCGTGTAGTGGTGGCGGATCCAGCGGTGCGCGTCGTGAACCCGCGGGTCATCGCGTCCCAGCCCAGCATAGATGTAGCTCTTGAAACCGGCGTACGTCATCGATCCGTAGGTGCGCAGTCCGCTGACGGGCCGGGCCGCCTTGGCTTCATCGACCATGTCCGGGCTGGCCATCGACTGGGGCACGCCGACCAGATCCTCGTTGACGCTCGTCGTGTAAATGAAACCTCCGTCCGAAACGATGTTGTCGGCGAACATGTCGTTGTCCACGCTGCCCTGGCACCGGGAAATGAATCGGACGGCGCGGCGGAACGCCGGATCGTCCGTGGACAATCCCGAATCGTGCAGACCCTGAATCATGACCTGAGTGTTGGAAAGATCCGGGCGACCGTGCTTGCCATACCCCGCGCCGCCGAAGAAAGGATGCAGCTCGTCGACCACGCGACCCTGGGCGTCCGGCTGTCCGGACCACTGTAATTTTCGAAGAAAGTCCTGAGCGTCGCGGACAGCGCGGGCGACTTCGGGCTCGTCCGGAAGTGCAGCCAGCGCCGACAGACAGATGGCGGTGTTGTAGTTCTGCAGAAACCCACCGTGGATACTGCCATCGGACTGACGCTTCGAGAGGATGTGCGCGACGCCCCGGGCCACGTGCGGGTCCTGCGCCGTCATGTCGGGTTGATCGAGCATCGCCCGAACGACGAGTGCGGTGACCGCCGGACCGGGCTCCGGCATCCAGCTTCCGTCTTTGTTCTGTGTGGTGCGCAAGAACGAGATGCCGCGCTTGATGACATCCCGGCCTTGACCAGCGGCTTCGGGTGCCTCAGCTCGTGCGGACGCGGCCCCCAAGATGACGCCGTACGCCGCGGTGACGATCAGCAAGTGGTGCATGGTTGGGGCTTTCAAACGGAATCAGTAGCGTTGCCACATTGTATCCATCAATGTGCGAGAGCCCGTCATCGCAGTGAACGAGGCACGAAGGCACCAAGGAGAGCGACAATGCGACGAAGCGATGCAAGAGGCAGTTGCGGAATGGCTTGGCGTCATGCCGGCGATCATCCGAAACAAGAAAACGTAAAATTGAAACGGACCGGTGCCAGATCCACAACCCATACGTCGCTTCGTCGCTTCGTCGCGGAGTTTACCCGCCGTGGCGTGTCGCTTCCCCTTCCTGCCTATTTTTCTCTTCCCGATCCAATTCATCCAGCTCCGCCTCGAGACGCTTGCGCCGCGCCGCCACGTCCTGCGGTGTCGGCGGCGCCGTGCCGCGCACCTGCCGTTTGTAGGCGTCGATGTCGAAGTCTTCGGGCACGACGTAAAGATCTTCGGGAGGGGGATCAGCCCGCATCTGCCGGTAGGCGACAATGGTCATCGGCGTCAGCAGAAGTACGGTGAGCATCATCGCGGCGTGCCAGAGTCGCGCCAGCCAATGGGTTTCGCCGGCCCACAGACCCACTGCGGCAACGATCAGGACGCCGTCGGCGGCTAGGATCGTGAGCACGGCGCCGAGGGCAGAGTGGCGCTTTTCAGATTGCATGCCCAACCCGAAAGCGAGCATCGCCAACCCACCGACCGTCATGAACATGGCCATGAGCATCATGGCGGCCTGCCCGGGCCGATCGATCAGGTCGGCCGCCGACCAGTTCAAAGCCTGATCGTCTTGCTGCGATTCGAGAATCTCGCCGCGGGACAGAACGGTTTCCCACTGTCCGGACAGCGAGCAGACGCAGCACGTCGTGAAAAACAAAACCGCGCCGACCGCCTGGAGCACGAGACCGGTTCCCTGCGCGAAAGCACGCGGTGGCGGCTCTGACGATGGCCATCGGGAGTCCAGGCCGGAATGTGTGGTGTCCGGCTGCATTTCTCACTCTAACGCCAGGGATCGGCCTCTATGCTCCGAAGATACGTCTGGTCTGCCTGGGCGCGCAGCAGTGCCCTTACCAGGAGCAACAGCAATGCGGTCGGCGTTCCGAGCAGAACAACCCAGGCCGAGACTGCCACGGGATTGAGTGTGAGAATCGCCGTCAGGACGGTGTTGGCCGTGAAGACTGCCAGCACGACGGCCTGCGTCCCGGCGATCACCAGTCCGATTCTCGTTGCCACCAGCACCCCCCGGCGTATTGCGAAACCGAGGAACAGGTAGGCCAGCCCCGGGGCCACGCCCAGAATGAGCAGTAGCGCCACCACGGGCCAAAGCTTGTCGTGAACCAACTCCAATTGAGCCAAATCCACGGTGCCATCCAATTGCTTGACAATCTGGTCTATGGGTGTCGATGCAACATTCGCGAACGATGCGGAAAAGATGGTGAAGATCAGGATCTCGGCGCTGCCGATCCACCAGATCCATCGGGCGGCTCGTCGGCTGGATTGCGCGCCGGTCGGCGACACGGCGTCATTCCAAGGGTCGATCGTCGTCTCCCGGCTCATGCGGACGTTATACCATGCTGGGCGCAACGTCGGCTCGTGCCGATACCATTGGACGCCGCGAACGGGTATCGTGTCGGCCTCGCAGTTGACGCAGGACGCAACTATAGCGTTTTAAGTTTCGATGTGGCGTTTTGAGCGTCGGCATCGCTGAGTCTGGCGCGGAGGGCGAAGCAGGCGACCCCGCAGTGGGTCGGCGATGTCCGCCAGTACTGGCGGAACAAAGCCAGGCGCAGGTGCAGCCAGCTCAGGACGCTACAGTGAAAGTTAAACCGCTCTAACTACGACGTGGCATCATGAAGAAATGGCTGTTCGGGATCGCGCGCATCGTTTTCGCTTTGGGGATCGCGGCGCTCGGCCTGAGTTTGAGTGGGATCACTTTCAGGGACCGGGTGGTGGTTTCGACGGAGGCCGCCGCATCCTGGGGGATCAAGCTCACGGCGCCGCGGGCGTTTCCCGTGGACACGGGCGACCTGGACGACATTGACGCACTGATTGAAGTCGTTATCGACGACGATGACGGCAAGACGCACCGACAGAGCATCCCGGTCCGGCAACTGGGCGTGGGTGAAAAGGATTGTCAGCCCAAACCCGGCATTGTGCGCCTGCTGCGCCATTCAGACAGGGGAAAGCTGTTGTTCGCTCTGCTGGTGATCCTGCCGCTCTACCCCATCGGTGCGATTCGCTGGTGGCTGTTGATGCGGGGCCGAGGCATCGAGGTGACCGCGTGGCGCGCGTTTCGACTGGCGATGGTCGGCAATTTCTTCAACTTCTGCCTGCCCGGCACGACGGGGGGCGACCTGGTCAAGGCGTACTACGCTGCGCGACGCAGCGACCGGCGCGCCGACACGTTGATGAGCATCATCGTCGATCGCGTGATCGGTCTGCTGGGAATGGTCATTTTCGCCGGCGCGGCCGGCTTGTTCATGCTGGGGGATCCGGTGGTCCGCAAGGTTACCGGCGCGATCGGTGTGGGTCTGCTGGCCGCGATCATTGGTGGGGCAATCTATTTCACGCCGAGGTTGCGGCGCCGCCTCGGTTTCGAGTGGCTGCTTCTGCGCCTGCCCGGCCGCAACCTGTTCTCGCGCATCGACGCCGCCGCCATCGCCTACCGCAACCACCTTGGTGTCCTGTTCGCGGCGCTCGGACTTAGCATCGTAATTCACATGTCTCTGGCTACCGCAACAGCAGTGTCCGCGTATGCCCTGGGCATGAAAATTCATTTCGGTGTGCTGCTGAACGTCGTGCCGATCCTGTTCATGGCCTCCGCCGTTCCCCTGGCCTACCAGGGAATGGGCCTGAGGGAGCCG
>CAUZBA010000332.1:0-4148 GCA_963577635.1 Phycisphaerae bacterium | reverse complement strand
GGCAGCACCGTCCTGGGTCTGAACTACGACCCGTCACACCTGATTCGAATGGGCATCGACCCGGTCCGTTTTCTTGACGAGTTTGCGCCGCGCGTCTACCACATGCACGGTAAGGACACGGAACTGTTCGACGACTTGCTGTACGAGTTCGGCACCCTCCAGATCGCGACGACGCATGCGCCCGGGCGATACGCAGGGCACCATTGGCGATACTGCATGCCGGGCCACGGCGTCGCCCGCTGGGGCCGGATATTCGGGATTCTTCGGGACATCGATTACGAGGGAGCGGTGTGCATCGAGCACGAGGACTACAACTTTGTAAGTTCGCCTGAGGAATACGGCCGGGGTCTGCTGGCGGCTCGGGATTTCCTGAAGTATGTGTGAGGGGAAGCGACGTGCCACGGCGGGTAAACTCCGCGACGGAGCGACGAAGGGTGGAGCGAATTAGAGACATCTGGATGGCATCATGCCCAACCTGAAACTCGCCATCATCGGCTGCGGCAATATGGCGAGTGGCCATGCGCGACATCTGCAAGCCTGTCCCGATGTCGACCTCGTGGGCCTGTGCGACGTGAGCGAGCAGATCGCCGACGGCTTCATCGAGGCCAATCTCGCGGACTGCGATCCGCGGCCGGGGACGTTCACACAGACGTCAAGCCTCTACGACGAAACGGCGCCCGATGGCGTCTTCGTCATCACACCGCACACGTTTCATTTCGCCAATTGCGTCGAGGCTCTGGATCGAGGCTGCCACGTCTTTGCCGAAAAGCCCATGGTCACATCCGCACCGGATGCCCATGCCCTCAAGGAGAAAGTGGATCAGACGGGCAGGATCCTGGTCATCGGATACAACACGCCGTGCACGCCCGAGTTCGACTACTTGCGCCGCCAGATCCGCGACAAGGCATTCGGCCGCCTGGAACTGATCAGCGGGTACGTCGTGCAGGACTGGATGAACCCCACGATGGGCAAATGGCGGCAGGACCCGTCCCTTTCAGGTGGCGGACAGGCCTACGACACCGGCGCCCACCTGCTGAACAGCCTCTGCTGGTCGGTCGAATCGAACGTGGCCGAAGTCCATGCCTTCCTGGATAATCATGGCACGCCCGTTGACGTCAACGGCACGATCAACATCCGATTCGACAACGGCGTGCTGGCCGCCATCGTCATCGGCGGCAACTGCCCCAGCAACGCCGGATATCTCATGTACGCCTTCGAGGGCGGCAAGATCGCGGTCGACGGCTGGAGCGGCAGTTGGATCGAAGTTCATGATGCGTACGGCCGCGTCAAGTATCCGCCCATTGTCGGACAGCCGCAGTCTCCGGCTGAGAATTTCGTCGACGCCATCCTGGGACGGTCCGAACCGCGAACCAACGTCGTGAACGGCGTCATTCAGAGCGAGTTGATGGATGCGATCTACGAATCGGCACGCACGGGGAAGCCCGCGGGCCCGAAAATGCCTTGACTGAGCGTCCGGGCGTGGATAGCATGAGTTGTGTCATGTTCTGATCGCGTCGCGGCCTGGACGCCTACGAGGCGCAAGAGGCGAGGAAGGTAATGCGAAAAAGAGCGCGCACTCTGCACCGTGCAGCCACGGTGGGCGTGGTGGGCGTGGTGGCCGTGTGTGCTGTCGAGTTGCGTGCGGCGCAAGTCACGGGCTTTGATTCGACGACGTTCGAGCCTTTCAGTTTTATCCACGCCTCCGACTCGCAGATCGGATTCAGTGGCTCGATCGCGGACGACCGCGACCGGTTTATCCTCCAGGGACAGCAGGCGTCGCAATGGGGCGTGCCGTTCGTGCTGCTCGCCGGCGACCTGGTGGACGACTACACCGTTGCGGCGCAGGTCTCGGCATTTGATCAGGGGCTGGCCACCTACCAGGTGCCGACCTTTCTCGTGCCGGGAAACCACGATATTGACACGAAAAGCGCCCGGACCATTTATCAACAACGGTACGGTGCGGACTACTACAAATTCGTCTACAACAACACGCTGTTCGTCGGCCTCAACTCTGAATTGTGGAAAAGACCTTCAGGCTACTACTTCGACGCGGACGCCAAACAGTTCAGTTGGCTGAGAGCCAAGATCGGCGGCGGTGCCGCGGCGGCATATGACCACATCTTCGTGTGGATGCACCACCCGCCGTTTGTTGCCACGGAAGACGAACCAGAAACGCCCCAGAACCTCCCGCTCGGCCGGCGGGCTGCGCTCATGGCGCTATTCCGTGAAGCCAACATCACGGCCCTGCTCACCGGCCATCTTCACGCGAACCACATGGTGACACCGGACGACAACGCCTTCCCCATCATCGTCGCCCCGGGGACGTCCGCGATCGCCAATAACGACCCGTTCGGTTACCACGTTTTCTCGGTCACGGCCGGGGGCTATTCGCAGCAATTCCACAACCTGAGCGACCCTGTGCCCGTGCCAGTGCCTGGTGGTGTCTGGATGGGTGGTTTCCTCCTGGCGGTCGCGATCATCGCTGGTGCGATCCGGACATCATTCTCACGGGCGTCCGCGTGACGCAATTGCTTAAGCGAATCCGACCAAAGATTGCATAGTGTCTGTGCTGTGAATCATGCGATCCAAACGGAACATCACGATCTACTGTGCAAAGATTGAGCGACTCCGCGTAGTCGAGCGTCACCCGTTGAACGCGCCGGCTGTCTGATCTTCCTCAGCATCACCTTGCAGGCATGGATTTGATCCGCGGAGATGTCGAAGCGCACCGCGCCGAGGCGGCCTTCGACCGAGCTGCCTTGAACAACCCTGCTCAAATCCTCCACGGACAGGGCCGCGGTGAACGATTCATTATCGCGCCGCAACTTCGTGCGGCTGCCACTGCCGGAACGACGCAGCGCCTGATAGTCCTGGATCGGACGCGTGATCGATTCGCCATCCAAGTCAAGTCTCAAACTCGATACCGAGCGATAGATGCCACCAGAAGCCCGTGTCTTGAACTCGACTGTGACGTGCCTCTCCGATTCCGGCGCGTCGTTGCCGCTGTGGGCATGCACCAGCCGAAACCAGTGGTGGCGTTTGCGCCCGTGTGTCACCATCAGCGGCATCCACTTCGTACGGCACGTCGTCACACCCGAGTCGGCCTCGTGGCCGCATGTGACGAAGTGGGCCTCCGCTTCGGCGGCCACCGCCCGATGACGCGCCACCAGGCCCTGGGCGTGGGTTTCGGCCTGCTGCTTCTGTGATTGAAGGGCTTCTACCTTCTCTGTGAGGTTCTTTACCTGCATCTGTAGTTTCCGCACCCTGGCGCGAAGCGTCACATTCTCCTGCCGCAATTGATCCAGCGTCACGTCATCCGCGAGCGACGGTGTCGCGCACGCCAATGTCAGAGCGATGGCGACGAAGATCGTGGAACACGCAGTGGGAAAGAACCGGACACGTGCCATTGCTTTGCAAGGCCCATTCGTTTCAAGTGGACAGTATGGCAGTTTGATGTGGGTCATGGGAACCTGACGCCTTCTATGTTATCGGATTCAATGACCGCGCGAATCCGACGGCCGCCGCGGCCCGATATCAAATTGGAGTTCCGCAGCATGCGGTTGTGCCGGTCAGCGTCCGGGGGAGATCGATGGGTCGGAATCGCGGCTTCACGCTCATCGAATTGCTTGCCACAATGATGGTGATCGCTGTCCTCGGGGGCGTGGCCATGTCCCGCTATTTCGACTGGAGTGATCAGGCCAGAGAGGCGGACGAGAGTTCCATGGCGGGGATTCGTACCGCCCTGCAGTTGGCCTACATGGATCACCGCGTCCGCCGGGCGCCGGCCGGAGAATGGATCACTTCGATCAACGACATTGCCTCTGTCATGCAGACCCGGCAGTTGCCGCATGGCATCACGATCACGGGCGGCCAGCTCGAAGACCAACGTGGCAACAAATTCGACCTGACGGCCGAGACCGCAACTGACCCGGCCATACTTGAACTGGATAGCGGTGGAGGTGGCGGCGGAGGCGGAGGCTCATGAACGAAGAAGCTGCCGATTCGCGTCTCGCGGAGCACTGGACACCGGCTGCCGGGGCAATGTTGCTGCGGCACCTTTCGCTGGTTTGTGCCGTGAAAGTGGCAACCGATCGTCACGAGCAGATGTGGTGGATGTCGCACGTGGCCCTGGCCCTGGCGGGCAGGGG
>CAUZBA010000331.1:0-4171 GCA_963577635.1 Phycisphaerae bacterium | reverse complement strand
GCCGGGCAGCCCATGGGAGAATGGGTACAATGAGTCATTCAACGGGAAGTTACGAGACGAACTGTTGAACGCGGAGATCTTTGACACGCAATTGGAGGCGAAGGTACTGATCGAACGCTGGCGAAACCACTACAACACGGTCCGTCCGCACAGTTCACTGGGGTACCGGCCTCCCGCACCCGAGGCGATTCAGACATGCCCGCCAGACTCCGGGGCTACGCCCCTCCGTCTGCCGGACATGTCTGAGCAGGAGCAAACGCTAACATAGGAACTGGTGTCACTCACGGGGGCAGGTCACTTTCGCGGCGATGATCGTCCTGGCATTTCTGGTAGTGCTGTGGGAGGTTCGCAGCAAGTTCAAGAGAAAATAGGATTGGCAATGTTCCCCACCATGGTGATTGGCAGCTTGCCACGGCCGCAGTGGGTGATCGATCTGGTGAACGATCGCAAGAACCACAAGATCACGGAAAGTGAATTCAATCGCACCATCGACCCGGCCGTGCGCTTTGCCATCGCCATGCAGGAGAGGGCCGGCATCGACATCATCACGGACGGCGAGTGGCGCAGGCAGACCTACTTCACCGGATTCGCCCGGGCCGTCGAAGGCTTTGCCGATGATGTGATCAAGGCCCGAGTGGTGACGGGCGAGACCAGAATCGGGCCGGGCGTCGTCTCCAAGCTGAAATACACTCGCACCATTGCCGGCGACGAGGCGGCATTCGTCAAACGGCACACCGACCGCAAGGTCAAGGCCACGTTGCCGAGCCCCTACATGGTCGATCGCTGGTTCTACGATCCCGACGCAAGTGGCGGTACCTATCCGCGCCGTGAAGACCTGATCCAGGACGCCGCCGACGTTCTGCGGCGGGAAGTGCTGGCCCTGCGCGATCTCGGCGTCGATATCGTGCAGTTCGACGATGCCATGATCGGACGATTCGTCGGAACCGAATACGACGGCTCCGGCACCAACCCGAAAATCAAGATCACCATGGCGGACCGGCATCGCGAGTTGGAGATGGCCACGTGGGGACTCAACCGCGCCGTCGAAGGCGTGTCCGGCATCACCACCGCCCTGCACGTGTGCCGCGGCCACCGAGCCCGCATGCACGTGGCGCACGGCGGATTCGAGCCCATCGTTCCCTACCTGTACCAGACCCATGTCGACATCCTCGCCCTTGAGCTGGCCGCCGACGATGCAGGAACCGCCGACGCACTCAAAGATTTCCCGGACGACAAAATGCTCGGCATGGGCGTGATCGATGTGCTGAGCCGCGAAATCGATTCGCCGGAAACACTCATCCGGCGCGTCGAATCCATGTTGCCCTATGTTGACCGGTCGCGGCTGTTGCTCAACCCGGACTGCGGCTTCGCCCCCGGGTATGACAATCCCATCTCTCTTGACGAGGCCTACGCGAAACTCATCGCGGTCGCCGCCGCCGCCCGGCACCTGCGCGACAGGGCGGGATGATCATGCGGTCACTTCGCCGTAGCTATAATCAGTGACGGCCAACAATTGTTGTTTCCAAGGTCGGTGACTGTCCCCAATTCTCGAAGAAGCCCCGTCCATGTTTCAGCTCGATTGGGCCCGCCGCGACCGGTGGCATCAGGAAGACGACATCTCCGCCGTCGATGCCGCGCGGCTGCCGGTGAAACCGGTCGACCGCGTGCTCCTGCTCCACTGGGATGAGCATTGCATCGAGTGCGCCATCCCGACCTGCTACAGCACGTGCCCGTTGTTCGTCGCGCGGTCGGATCGCAAGTGCGCCCGCTTTGTGTACGGCATCTACCCGAACCCCGCGTTCCGCGGCCTGTACGCCTTCGGCGCCGACGTTCGATTCCGGCGCTGGGCGAAGCTGGAAACGGAGGTGCATCACCGACTCCTGACTCTGCCGCGGAACCGGGCGCTTCACGCCCTGAGCGCGGCCGCCACAGCCGGCGTCAACCCGATCGCTTCGGTGCTCACTGCGTTGAACCCCAAGCGCCGGCTCAACGGAGCGCTGGCGGTCGCACGGTCAAGGTCTCTACGGAAGCTCGGCGGAATGCCCCGCCCGGTCGACGTCGACGAGTTCGTCCTCGAATGTTTCTCGCCAAACCCCGAGGCGTTTCGGCTGATTTTGGAATGCCGAAAGGTCGACCATCCCTTCCGTCACGCATTCGAGGTTACCCCCGGCTGGAATCACCACACGCTGCCCGCCGCGCCGTTCCACCTGGAAGGTTTCCAGCGCGACGGGAGAATAACGCTCTACCCGGAGGACGACTACGAGGCCCGGCTGATCTTCACCTGGCTCGATTTCGTTCGGTACGCGAAGGCCGCAATGCCAACCGGGGACGCACGCCCGCCCGAACCCGCCGCTGCCCGCTCGGCGGGCGATCCGGCGGCGAAGGTGAAGTGCGTGGCCTGGGATCTGGACAACACGCTATGGCGCGGCACGTTGGTCGAGGAAACCGCGGACGGTCTGGAACTCGACCAGAGCGCCGTTCAAACGATTCACGAGCTCGATCGGCGCGGCATCCTGCAGACGGTGGTGAGCAAGAACAACTTCGACGAAGCGTGGGTTGTGATCCAAGCGCACGGCTTGGAAGAGTATTTCCTGCACCCGCAGATCAACTGGGGCCAGAAGAGCAAAAGCCTGCGCCGGATCGCCGATGCCCTGAACATCCACGCCAATACGTTGGCCCTCGTCGATGACTCCGCCTTTGAGCGGGCCGAGGTGCAGGCTGCGCTTCCAGACGTTCGTGTCTACACCGAGAAGCAGATCGGCGGGCTTCTCCAACTCGACGAGTTCGACGTCCCGATCACCGAGGCCGGCCGCACGCGCCGACTCTCCTACAAGCAGGAGATCAGCCGCAAGGAGCACCTCTCAACATTCACGGACGACTATGAAGGCTTTCTTCGCTCGTGCGAGATGCGGTTGCAGATCTTCCGCCCGCGTGATGAAGCGCACATCACTCGCTGTCTCGAGCTGATCCAGAGAACCAACCAGCTCAATCTCTCGGGGCGACGCCTGACGCGTCAGGATCTCGACGCGTTTCTCGGCATCGACAGGATGTTGACGCTCGCCCTGCGGTGCCGCGACCGGATCGGCGACTACGGGGTCGTAGGAATTGCCGTGGTCGACGAGGCCCAGGAGGAGCCGACCCTGACCGACTTCTGTCTCTCTTGTCGCGTCGCGCAGAAGCGCGTCGAACACGCGTTCCTGCAGTGGCTTGCCGAGTCGCTGCGCGCTCGGGGGCGATCGGCGCTGCGGGTGACCCTCGTGCGCACCGACCGCAACGGACCGCTGCTACAGGTGTTCGCCGATCTGCCGTTCCGATCGCGCGAAGAGGAGTCGCCGCAGAGTGTGCTGGAGATGGTCTTCGAGGATTCACCCCCGCTCGATGACATCATCGCCATCGAAGTTTCGGAAGGCGCGCTGCCCGAAAGCGGCGGGGCCGTTTAGAACGGTGTTGCTACCTCCAAGGCGAAACCGCTCTAAGGCGTGGCCAGCCCGGCCTTGCGCAGGAACGCGTTGTCAAAGACTTTCGAGACGTCGTCGCTTTCCATAAGAGTCGCCCGACTGGCCTTCCATTGATTCACGGCAGCCTGGCCGTACATGCGAACGACGCGCGACGAGGTGAGATACGTGTTGAACTTGCCCCAGTAAAGCGTGAAGTTGATCCCGGCGTTCTCGAGTTTTTTCCAGACGTCCTTGATGTAGTCACGGGTCACTTTCACGTTTGCCGCATCGATCTCCAGGACGCACGTGGTGGCGCCGTGATGAGTGAAGCCGAGAAGTGCGTCGGTACTCTTGACATATCGCGCCGACAGTAGAAGAGGAAGCACCTTGCCGGCGTAGGCGCCGAACGCAATGTTGAGCGCTTCGATCGTCCTGCTCAGGGGTAGACCGATTCCGCAGGCCAGCGTCTTGCCTCGGGTGATTTCGCCATGGAACAGATCCCGGATCGCTCCGACCTTTTCGAATGGCTGAAACTTGTTTCGTGCCTGGTCGTTGAGGGGACCCTGCATCAGTGCGTCGATCGAACTGGGCAGCATGGTGACGAGTTGACCCATGACTCCAGCCCGGAGGCGCTGATTCCGCCGGACCCGGTGTGCCAGACCGGGGGAACGTAGTCGTCCCATCCGTCATCGAACATCATGAGAACGATGGCTTCGTTCGGTGGCGTGCCCTCG
>CAUZBA010000330.1:0-4180 GCA_963577635.1 Phycisphaerae bacterium | reverse complement strand
TCTGGATCTGCCGGCCCAATCAACCCCGATTCTCTCACACAAACTGGTACAGAAATCCTGAGAGGGTCAGGTGTGGCATCGAGATCAATACGATGACGATTCGGTCGTCGATCCGTACGCGAAGGGTTGATGGTGACGACTGTGACACCCGACGGATTAGCCCGGGATACCTAGCATGAAGATTCAGTTTCTCGGCGCTACACGGCAGGTCACCGGATCGTGCTATCTGTTCGAGGCGGGCGGCCTGCGCATTCTGATCGACTGCGGGATGTTTCAGGAGCGTGAGTTCCTCAAGCGCAACTGGGAGCCCTGCCCCGCGCCGCCGCAGAGCATCGATTACGTCCTTCTGACCCACGCGCACCTCGACCACTGCGGCCGGCTGCCCAAGCTGGTGCGTGACGGCTACCGCGGCCTGATCGTGACCACGGCTCCATCGGTCGAACTGGCCCGCCTCATCATGACCGATTCGGCGAAGATTCAGCGCGAAGACGTGTCGTACAAGAAGCGCCGCCACCGGAAGCAGAAGCGCAAGAGCACGTATCCCTACGAACCGCTGTACACGGACGAGGACGCCGATCGAACCGCCAATATGCTGTCGCCGGTGTCGTACGGCACGCCCGAACCGCTCAACGACCGTGTCACGGTGACGTGGCATGATGCGGGGCACATCCTGGGCTCGGCCATGCTCCAGATCAGGGTGCGCGAGAACGGCCGCGAACAGTGCGTGGTTTTCTCCGGAGATATCGGGCAGTGGGACAAGCCGTTGATCCGCGATCCGTCGCTGCTCGACGAAGCGGACTACGTCATCATGGAATCCACTTACGGAGACAAGGATCACGATCGGTACGTGGATATCGAGGAGCAATTGGCCCGCATCGTGAACGACACCACCGATCGTGGGGGCAAGCTGTTGATTCCGACGTTCGCGGTCGAACGCGCCCAGGAGCTCATCTATTTCCTGGGTCGGTTGCGCCGGGCCGACCGCATCCCGCAACTGCCGGTGTACCTGGACAGCCCCATGGCCGCCGATGTGACCGAAATCTTCCGGCGCCACCGCGGCTGCTTCGATCAGGCCACACTCGACATCATCGAATCGGGCGACACGCCGCTGCGATTCCCGGGATTCAAGCTTGCCCGTTCGGCTGAGGATTCCAAGGCGATCAACGATGTGCGCGGCCCGTGCATCGTGATGTCCACATCGGGCATGTGCACGGCCGGTCGCATCAAGCACCACCTGGTCCGCAACATCTCCCGTCCGGAGTCGACGGTGATGTTTGTCGGGTACCAGGCCTCCGGCACGCTGGGGCGGCACATACTCCGTGGGGAACCGCAAGTTCGTATCCACGGCAAGACCCTTCCCGTAAAGGCCAGGATTGAACAGATCCAGGGTTTCAGCGCCCACGCCGGTCGCGCAGGGCTGTTGCGCTGGCTCGGCCACCTGAAGTCGAATCCGCAGCATGTGTTTCTCACCCACGGCGAGGAGAACGTGGCGCTGCAGCTTGCCGACCAGCTCAAATCCGAGGGCGGCTACCAGGTGACGGTGCCCGAATATCAGGAGGAAGTCGAGCTGGATTAGGGTTCAGGATTAGCGGAAGGAAAGCGGTCGTCCACGTCGATACACTTAATCGAATGATCGAAAGCCAGGGGTCGAACGTTCGCGGTTGTCTTCATTGCGGGCTCGTGCAGCGCGTGCCCGGCGTGCCGGTCGGTCACGAAGCTCATTGTGCCTGCTGCGGCGGCACGGTGCTTCGGTCCGGCGGATCGAACGACAACCGACGGTGCGCGGCGTTAGCGCTGTCGGCACTGATCTGCTATCCCCCGGGCATCGCCCTACCGGAGGTCCTCGGTCGGGTGAAGGGGGATGAGGCCAAGGCGTCCGCGCTTCCCAAAGGTGGTCGCCAGACCGGTCAAGATTGATCAATCCACATCGAGGCGTGGCAGCGCTGTCACCTAGAGCAGGTTCGTTTCAAACACCCACATGACTGACTCGGCGCCTTGCTCTGCATCTGCGGCGGCCCGAGCGCGTTCCCCGTTGCGCATCGGGGTCGCCTACGGTCTCGCGGCCTACGTCTGGTGGGGCCTGTCGGTTGTGTATTTCAAGTGGGTGGCGCATGTCCCGCCGCTGGAGCTGGTGGCGCACCGCACCGTCTGGTCCGCGGTGCTCCTGGCCGGACTGATGGTTCTTCGTGGACACTGGGCCACAGCGCTGGCCGCCATCCGCCGCCCACGCGTCTTGCTCATGCTCGTGGCTACGACGGCGCTCGTGGCCTGCAACTGGTTTACGTTTCTCTGGGCCGTCATCCACGACAACATCGTGCAGGCAAGCCTGGGCTATTTCATCAATCCGCTGGTCAACGTGTTCCTCGGCTTCGCGTTCCTGGGAGAACGACTCTGCCGTATGCAGTGGATCAGCGTCGCTTGTGCCGGGATCGGGGTGTCGGCCATGACCATCCAACTCGGCGGCCTGCCGGTCATCGCTCTGATTCTGGCCGTGACGTTCGGTTTGTACGCGTTACTTCGCAAGACGGCGCCGGTCGACGCCATGGTGGGCTTGTCGATCGAGACCCTGATGCTGCTGCCCATTTCGACGGGGTATCTCGCCTGGATCGCCGTCCGGGGGAACCTGACGTTCGGACACGATTCACTCGGCACCGATCTGCTGCTGATCCTCGCCGGCGCGGTGACGGCGCTGCCGCTACTCTGGTTTACGCACGCTGCGCGGCGCCTGACGTTGTCGACGGTGGGTCTGATGCAATACCTTGCGCCGAGCATGCAACTGATGATCGGCGTTATCGCGTATGCTGAGCCGTTCACGCGCGGTCACGCCGCGAGCTTTGCATTCATCTGGGCGGGGCTCGCCCTGTACAGTTGGGATTCGGTTCGAGCCCAGCGGCAGCGGAATCGGGCCTAATTCAGGAGCAACCATCGATGCAAGACCGCTTTTCGGGCAAGACGATCATCGTGACCGGCGCCGCCCAGGGCCTCGGGGAGGCGATCGCGCGGCGGTTTCACGCAGAAGGCGCCAATGTCGCGGCCGTGGACGTCAACGGCTCCCTGCTCAAGACGGCATGGCCGGAAGACGACAGCACGCTTGCGCTACGGGCCGACGTCACGGACAGCAGTGCGGTCGATCGTGCGGTATCCGCGGTGGCGGGGCGCTTCGGGCGCGTCGACATTCTGGCCAACGTGGCGGGCATCGCCATCGAGCAGCCGTTTCTAGAAATTCCGGAGGCGGACTGGCGGCAGATCATTGAAGTTAATCTCACCGGATCGTTCCTCGTCGCGCAGGCCGTGGCGCGACAGATGGTCAAGCAGGAGCCGACCGGTGGCGTTATCATCAACATGGCGAGCAAGAACGGCGTGACGGCCGAGGTGAGGTATGCGCACTACAACGCGTCAAAGGCCGGCGTGATCCAGTTGACCAAGACGATGGCGGGCGACCTGGGCGAATACAACATCCGCGTCAACGCAGTGGCCCCGGGCTACTGCCTCACGCCCCTGAGTGAGTCGATGGACCCGAAGGAATTTCAACGCCGCTACGCGGACCAGTTGATTCCTCTGGGACGGCTGGGCATGCCCGAACAGGTCGCGGGCACGTTCGCGTTCCTGGCTTCGGACGACGCGAATTTCATCAGCGGTGCCACGATCCTCGTAGACGGCGGACACCTGGCGATCGACGGCCGAAAGGTCCATGCGTGGGACGACATCGCATGAGTCTAGTCGAGATAACCCAGGGACTTCAGACGGCGCAGCGTGTTCTCATCAAGCTCCACTTCGTCGGTCTCGCCCTTTTGCGCCGACACGATCGCGCGCAGCCGCCTGTCTAACTCAGCGCCGAGTTGCTTCACCGACTCGTCGCCGCCGCTCATCAGGTTCTGCTTTTCACCCGGATCGGCCTGAAGATCGTAGAGTTCCGCGACGACGTCCTTGCCCTCGGGCAGGTGGGAACGGCCGTGCGCTCGGACCACCTCCGCGGCGACGTTCAGGATGTACTTATAGCGGTTCGATCTCAGGCTCTTGATTTCGACGTCGAAGGCCGCGCCCTCCGTGAACGCGACGCGCGGCGGCGCCGTCGCGCCCTGCCAAAGAGGGACCAGTGAGTCGCCCTGCATCTCGTCGATGGCGGGCGTGATGTCCAGAACGTCCAGAATCGTCGGCATGATGTCGACGCCCCGGGTGA
>CAUZBA010000329.1:0-4198 GCA_963577635.1 Phycisphaerae bacterium | reverse complement strand
GTCGTTTGGGTCATGAACGGGTTTCAGAGCGTCGAACCTGTAAGGTATTGAAACAGGCCCGAGGCACTCAGCGGTATCATCCGACACGTATGGAGCTGGATCTTCAGTTGCTTCAGACCATGCGACGGATCACTGAAGACCGCCCACGCTTCGGTTGTGAGCGGGTCCACCCGATGACCTTGCCCTTCCCTGAATGCGTCCATGACGAATTCACTAACATTCGACATGGACTCGTTTCAGGGGGCAAGGTCAGATCATCAAGCGTGCTGGATTAAAACCGTGGCCCAAGCTGTGGCAGAACCTTCGGTCAACCCGGGAGACAGAATTGGCGGACCAGTTCCCCGCCCACGTGGCCGCGGCCTGGATCGGCAACAGCGTGGCTGTTACGGTGAAGCACTACCTGCAGGTGACTGAAGACCACTTCAAACAGGCGGCAAAACAGGCGGCAAAAAAAGCGACGCAAAATTCGACGTCGAAGGCGCACGAAAGCAGCCGAAATGACTCGAAAACCCAGATGCCTTGCGAAGCACCTGAATCTATAAGTTCTAGTGATTGCGAGAGGTTGCGACCAATTGCGACTTCTTGCAACTCTTCCGAAATTCAATCAATGGGCGATACAGGACTCGAACCTGTGACCTCACGGGTGTGATCCGTGCGCTCTAGCCAACTGAGCTAATCGCCCGCGCGGCGGATTTTCCGCGTGCGCGGCCATCTCGCGGTTCACAATACGTTTTCGGTGGGATTGGTCAAGAACCGGCGTGAGAGGGCGGTTCGGAGTGGACGTTCGACTTCGCCTTGTGATCGATGGTCGGCGCGGGCTCGTCGCGGTCGATCTTTTTCGGTTCGCTTTTGCGCTCGACGGCGTCGTCGACTTCGCCCTCAATGCCGCGCAAGCCTTTCTTGAACTCCACGATGCCGCGGCCAAGGTTGCGGCCGACGTCGGGCAGGCGACGGCCGAAGATCAGGACGCCGATAAAAGCAAGTGCCAGGATCTCGGCCCAGCCGGGCATGCCGGGGATGAATGCAAGTATCGGGGTCATTCCGTGGATCCAACGGCCGCCACGGCCGATTATTGCGGGTGGCTACGGCCCTCATCGACCATGAGCCGCGACCGGTTGAATTATACCCCTCCGAGCAGCAGGCTAACGTTATGGCCGCCGAAGCCGAAGGAGTTGCTCATCGCGACACGGACGGAGGCCTCGCGCGCGGTGTTGGGCACGTAGTCGAGGTCGCATTCCTCGTCGGGTTCGTCGTAGTTGATCGTGGGCGGGATCGCACCGGTTTCGATCGCCTTGGCGGTGATGATGGCCTCGATTCCGCCCGAGGCACCCAGCAGGTGACCGGTCATGCTCTTGGTCGAATTCACCGGAAGCTTGCGCGCCAGATCCTCACCGAACGTGATCTTGATGGCCCGGGTCTCGGCCGCGTCGCCCAGTGGTGTGCTCGTGCCGTGAGCGTTGACGTAATCGATGTCGTCGATGTTGACACCGGCGTTCGCGATCGCCGCGTCCATGGCGTGGGCAGCGCCGCGTCCGTCGGCGTCCGGGGCCGTGATGTGTGAGCCGTCGGCGGACTGGCCGTAACCGAGCAGTTCCGCGTATATATTGGCTCCGCGGGTACGGGCGTGCTCGTATTCCTCCAGGACGAGGATTCCCGCGCCCTCGGAGAGGATGAATCCGTCGCGGGTTTTATCGAACGGCCGAGAGGCGCCCTGCGGATCGTCGTTGCGTTTGCTCAGGGCCTTGAGGGCCACGAAGCAGGCCAGTCCCAGCGGCGTCAGCGCCGCCTCCGACCCTCCGGTGATCATGATGTCGGCGGTGCCGTGACGAATGCAGTCGAGCGATTCGCCGATCGCGTGCGCGGCGCTGGCGCAGGCCGTCGCCACGGCCGAGTTCGGGCCCCTGATGTGGAAGTAGATTGAGACGTTTCCCGATGCTGCGTTGCACATCAAGCGCGGCACCATGAAGGGGCTGACGCGGGACGGGCCCTTATCCAGAAGCCTGCGGTAGCCGGTCTCGAATTCCTCAATGCCGCCGATTCCGGTTCCGATGATCGAGCCGCACCGCCAGACATCCTCCTTCTCGAAGTCGATGCTGGCATCGCGGATCGCGTCGATCGAGGCGTTCAGAGCGAATTGCGCAAACCGATCAAGGCGCTTGGATTCGCGCTTGTCCAGGTTCGGGCCCCCGTCCCAGTCGGTGATCTCGCCGCCGAATTTGGTGGAGTATTCGGAAGTGTCGAAGCGCGTGATCGTCGTGATCCCGCTTCGGCCTTTGATCAAGTCCTGCCAGACCTTCCCGACATCGTTGCCCAAGCTGGTAACCCAACCGAGGCCTGTGATGACCACACGACGCTTGCTCATCGGTGTGGCTTACTTATTGGCCTTAGCGAGGTGCTCTTTGATGTAGTCGATCGCCTGCCCGACGGTCTGGATCTTTTCGGCGTCCTCGTCGGGGATCGATGTTTCGAACTCGTCTTCGAATTCCATGACCAGTTCGACTGTGTCCAGGCTGTCAGCGTTCAGGTCGTTGACGAAGTTGGTATCCCGGTTGACCTCGCCTTTGTCCACACCCATCTGCTCGGCGACGATCGAGATGACCTTTTCTTCGATTTCCTTTTCGTCCATGTCTGGGCTCTCCATATCGTGCCGAGCCGCGGCACGGGGGGCTGGTGAACAGGAGAATATAACGTCGGCAGCGGGGGCTGCCAACCGCAACGGTTCAGCGGCCGGCGGCAACCCGATGGGGCGGGCCGGTCATCTGCGAATATCAGCACATCGTCATGCCTCCGTCAACGGCCAGGACCTGCCCCGTGACGAATCCGGCATTCTCTCCGGTCAGGTAGGCCACCGCGCCGGCGACGTCTTCGGGCCGGCCCATCCGCCTCATCGGCGTGGCCTGGACGGCGAGATCCTTGACCTTTTGGGGTAGTGATTCGGTCATGTCGGTCTCGATGAATCCGGGGGCAACGACGTTCGCCGCGATGTTCTTAGAGGCCATCTCCTTGGCGATCGACCGGGTCAAGCCGATCAGCCCCGCCTTGGCGGCCGCGTAGTTGGCCTGGCCGGCGTTGCCGACAAGACCGGCCACCGAGCTGATGTTCACGATCCGTCCCCACTTGCCACGCATCATCGGTCGCAGCGCCGCCCGGCACGCCACGAAGGCGGACCTCAGATTGGTCTGGATGACCTCGTCGAACTCCTCGTCGCTCATTCGAAGCAGAAGATTATCGCGGGTGATGCCGGCGTTGTTGACCAGAACATCCAGGCGACCGTAATCGTTCTGAGTGCTTTCGATGGTCGCCTCCAGGTCTGCCTGATCGGTCACGTCGCAGGCCCGCACGCTGGCCTGACCGCCGTCGGCACAGATAGCAGCGCGAAGCTGATCGAGCCGATCCGCGTTGCGGGCCACGAGCACGACATGCCGGCACGCACCCGCGAGTGTTCGTGCGACCTCGGCACCGATGCCGCGCGATGCGCCGGTGACGATGGCCACGCGCCTGGTGTTCGTGTCGGTCATGAGGGGCTGTGAGGATCCGAGAAGTTCTCCACGCGGGCACTGCGGTCGATCCGCCGCATCAGGCCGGCGAGCACTTTGCCGGGCGCCAGCTCGACGAGCCGACCCTCAAGGTTGCCCAGCATCCACTGCATCGACTGCGACCAGCGGACCGGATGGGTCAGCTGCTCGACCAGGCGTGTGCTGATTGTCCGTGCGTCGCCATCGTGCGGCAGGGCGGTGACGTTCGAGATCACGGGCACGGCCGGTTCATGCCACTCGGATTGTTCCAGGGCTTCGGCAAGCCGTTCGGCCGCGGGCTGCATCAGCGGTGAGTGGAATGCACCCGATACCGCCAGCGTCTTGGCCCGAAGGCCCATTTTTTCGGCGATGGGCAGCGCCTGCTTGCAGGCGCTGCGGCTGCCGCTGACCACCACCTGACCGGGGCAATTGAAGTTCGCCGGCACGAGCAGGGCACCGTTGCCGGTTGCGGCACAGGCCTGTTTGCACAGGTCAATGGCCTGCTGTTCGTCGGCGCCCACCAGTGCGACCATGCCCGAAGGCGCGGCCTCGGCCGCTTCCTGCATGGCGCGGCCGCGCAGTTGAACGAGACGAAGGCCGGTTTCGAAATCCAGGGCGCCGGCGACGTGCAGTGCCGTGAATTCGCCGAGGCTCAAGCCGGCGGCGCCGGCGACTTGCGACGG
>CAUZBA010000328.1:0-4207 GCA_963577635.1 Phycisphaerae bacterium | reverse complement strand
GTTCCACTGGCGAAACCGACCGCTATAGACGCCTCGTGCATCCCGACAAACCCGCCACGCGTTTGATCGACGCTGCCACGCGTGGCGTAGTACATGCCGGCGAAGTAGTTGTAGCCCATCATGTGCGCGACGCCAATAACGCCGACGAGCAGCCAGGCGCCGTGCCGGGCCAGCGCGATGGCGATCATGCCCGCCGCCGCGATCGCCTGCGACATGATGGCCGTGCTCAGCCGCATGCGCCAGAACCCGAAGCGGAACATCAACAGATACGTGGCGATGGTGACGATCCTGCCGACACCGAGATACAGCCCGTGGTCATCGGACGGCACACCCAATTCGACGGCGACCTGCGGAAACAGGTACAGGATCATCGACATGCAAAAGGCACCCGAGATGTTGGCCAACCATGCCATGTACACGAACCGGGAGGCAAGCAGTTGGTCGCCGGCGGGCGCCGGCGGGGAAGCCGGGGCGGGCGCTGCCGCACCACGACGCATGACCGCCGCCACCTGCACGGCGACGACATTGGCGCACGCGAACCCGACCGCCAGTCGCAACGGCCAGTCTTCCAAGATGCCATACGCCCACCCGCTGGCAAGCTGGCCTGACAAGGCGCCCAGGTTCCACGACAGGCAGTAGAGGATCAACACCCGCCCGACGCTCCGGCGGGCCGGGCCGCCGCCCGACTCGCTCAGCCAGGCATACGCCGGCCCGAGCCCCGCCCCCATCGCGGCCGCCGCCGCCCCGTACCACAGATACATCGCGTCGCTGAGCCAGCTCGTACGGGCGCAGCCGATGGCGGCGACGACCAGCATCAGCGAGGCAAAGGTGAGGACCGGCCAGCGTCCGATCCGATCGGAAAGCCGGCCGAACAGGATGCTCGACCCGCCCAGGCAGACCGACACGCCGGCGCCGACCGATCCCATGACCCACGAGCCGGCGGCGTGGTCGGCCATGTACCGGGTGATCGCGAACATCATGCAGAAGAACCCGGCGTCCGCTAGGTACGGGCTAACCAGCAGGGCAATATGGTGTCGCTTCATCGGATCAACCACCGCCGACCGGCAAAGTGGGGTAGTGTAGCCTGCCGCGATAGCCGACGACGATACCCTTTGTGGGGGGCACGAGGTTTCAGTCAATATCAGGCCCTGTTAGAATCTCCGCGCGACTGCCGGGGTGATTAGGGCGGCTGGCATGATTAAACAATGGGCGGGCGACAACGAGTTGCTCTTCGTGGCGATCAAGATGCTGATCGCGGCGTCGGTATTCCTGCCGGCGGTGAACGTGATCGCCATCATCGCCGTCTGGCAGGAGCGCAAGATCGCCGGACACATGCAGAGCCGGCTGGGCCCCAAGCACGTCGGACCGTTCGGGATGCTGCAGACCATTGCCGACGGCATCAAGCTGCTCCTTAAAGAAGACCTGATCCCACGCGGCGCCGATCATTTCATGTTCAGACTGGCGCCGTACCTGGCGTTTGCCCCGGTGTTCGCAGCGTTCCTGGCGGTGCCGTTCGGCCCGCAGTTGTGCTTCGAGGCGAGCTTCAACATCGGGGTGCTGTACCTGTTGGCCGTGCTGTCCGTCGAGGTGATGGGCACGATCCTGGCCGGCTGGGGCTCGAACAGCAAGTGGGCCATCTACGGCGCCATGCGCGAGGCCTGCCAGATGGTCAGCTACGAGATCCCGCTGGGCATATCGATCATCTGCGGACTGCTGGTCGCCGGCACGCTGCACATGACGCAACTGAACTACCTGCAGGGCGGGGGCATATGGGACTGGTTCGTCTTCCACAACCCGTTCATATTCTGCGCGTTTCTGATCTACTTCGTCGCGTCGCTGGCGTCGACCAAGCGGGCGCCGTTCGACCTGCCGGAATCGGAAAGCGAACTGGTCGCCGGGTTCCACACCGAGTACAGCGGCTTCCGCTGGATGTACTTCTTCTCGGCCGAGTACGGCGCGATGTTCATCGTCGGTGCGATCCAGGCGATGCTGTTCATGGGCGGGTGGAACAGCGCCATACCGCCGATTTGGTTTAATTTTGAACCGGTAACGGTTCCGATCATTGGCTGGACATTGAGCACTTTATGCCTCGACCCGGTTTATTGGGCCATCGGCTACCATCCCGTTGAGGTCGGCCAGGCGTATTTCAGCGGCGCGATCGACGCGGCCACCACCTGGGGCGGCAAGGCGCAGGCCATGGGGATCAGCCCGTTCGGACTGATCGTCCTGAACCTGTACTGCCTGGCGTGGTTCGTCGCCAAGGCATGGGCGGTGATCTTCGTCCACATGTGGCTGCGTTGGACGCTGCCGCGCATCCGGATCGACCAGGTCTTGTATTCGTGCGTGAAGGTCATGCTGCCGGCCAGCCTGGTCATGCTCGCGGGCGTGGCGGTCTGGATCGCGTTCGTGCCGGCGCCGACGCCCCCGGCCGGCCTGCCGGTGCACGTCGGCCACCTCGTCGGCGCGGTGCCGTGGCTGCAGGCGACCACGCAGGTGATCCTGATGCTGCTGGGCCTGCTGATCGTCGCGTCGATCGTCGGCGTTGTGCTGTGGACCTACATCCATCGCGACAAGATGCCGCGCAAGACACTTTTCCCCGACGTGATGCCCGTTGGCAACGAGGTGCACTTCACCTCGGGCGACGAATCCGACGCCGAACCACCGTCGGCGTAGTCTCCCCGTTCAGCCGCGGACCTCGGCCCGCGTGATCCATGAAAATACGCGGCCTTTACCGGCGCGCCGCGGCAAGTTGCTGATCGATCTGCCGGCGAAGCTTGCTGTCGCGTGAAGCCGATCGCGCGAGATTCAGATACGTGCGCTGCTCGGTCCAGCGCTGCTGCCTGGCGGCGGCGGTCGATGCGTGGAAATACGCCAGCGCGCTGTCCTCGCCCGACAGCTTACGCGCCCCGCGGACAAACGCCTTGACCGCCGCAGCGTGCCGCCCGGACTCGCTGTAGATCAACCCAAGCGTCACCAGCGCGCCGCCGGCGATCTGCGGCTCGTCGCCCCCGGCGACCGTGGTCAAAAGACGTTGCGCCGACTTAAAATGCTTGAGCCGGTAGGCAGCCAGCCCCGCCAGGTAAGCCGCCTCGCGACGCTGCCCCGGCTTGCCGTGCCTGGCCAACCGCGTACCATCGCGGTAGGCGACCTTATAATCGCCGCGGTTGTACGCATCGCCTACCCGCCGCAGCGTATCCGAGGATTTGCATCCGGCGGCCGCCGCCGCCGCGACGATGCACGCCGCAACGATCACCCTGGCCGACGCGTTTGCAGTCCCCCACCGCCACGCGCCGCCGCAATCATGCTGCCCGGCCGTCTGAAGCATGGTAAGCTAGTGTAGCGAATCGCAGGAGGATCGCTGTTATGAGTGTGATCTGGCCCATCCTCCGTCACGCGCTGCGTCACCCGTGGCGAATCGCGGCGATCGATGATCGGCGAAAGTACACGAACGCCCAGATCGCCGGCGGCGCCTTGTTCATCGCCGAGCATCTCGACGCGCAGACGGACAATCCGCACGTGGGCATCCTGCTGCCGACCTCCGGCGCGTTTGCCATGACGCTGCTGGGCGCCTGGCTGGCGCGTCGCGTCGCCGTACCGCTCAACTACCTGCTCAAGCCCGATGAGCTTCGCTGCGTGATTGAAGACAGCGGGATCGACACGATCGTCAGCACGGCACAGATGATTGATTTCGTCACCGATGGCGCGTCGCCGATCCCCGAACACGTTCGCGTCCTGCCGATTGAAGATTGCGATTTCGAGGGTGTGCCGCCGCTGCGCTGGCCGCCGCTGCCCCGACGCGACGACCTAGCCGTCATCCTTTACACCTCCGGCACATCGGGCAAGCCCAAGGGCGTCATGCTCACGCACGGAAACTTTCGATCGAACGTCGACGCCGCGATCGAGCACGCCCGGATCACCAGGGCCGACACGTTTCTCGGTGTCCTGCCGCAGTTCCACAGTTTCGGGCTGACCGTGCTGACGCTGATCCCGCTGTGCGTGGGCGCGAAGGTGGTGTATTCAGCCCGGTTCGTGCCCAAGCAGATCGTCGCGATGATCCGCGAGCACCGGCCTGATATCGTGGTCGCGATCCCGTCGATGTGGGGGGCGCTGTTGAGCGTCAAAGATGCGCAAAGCAGCGATTTCCAATCGATCCGAATGGCGATCTCGGGCGGCGAACCGTTGCCGGAGGCGACTTTCGAGGCGTTCG
>CAUZBA010000327.1:0-4213 GCA_963577635.1 Phycisphaerae bacterium | reverse complement strand
CCGGATTCGCGTGAACATCAAGGGCACGGTCGCCCAGGGAGGGCACGCCGGCAGCATGGACGTCGAGGCCCTCGTCAAGGACCTCTACGACTCGGCCGGCAACTCCACCATCGACCGGGCGCACGTCAAGGCCGACGCGAAGCTCAAGGACGTGCCCATCGCGGCTCTTGACGCCATGTTAAAACAGGACGGCCTGCTCGTGGCCCTGCTGGGCCCGCAGGTCAACGGGGATCTCGCCATCGAGGGCAACCTCTCGAACCTCGAGGTCCGACTGGATGCCCGATCCGAGCACTTCAGCGCCCGCGCCGCCGCCAGTGGCGGCAAGGAGCAGGTAAAGGTCCAGGGCGGGGACGCACCCGTGGAGTTGACCGTCACGCCCGAGGCCTGGACGAAGCTCGCCGCCCGCTACCCGGCGATCGCCGGCACGCGCCTGCGGCAGGCGATCCCGGTTCGTCTGGCATTGAAGCATCTCTCCGTACCGCTCGACGCGCAGCAGAAGCCCGTGCTGCCCAGGGCCGCCCTGAGCGCGGACCTGACCGTGGGAGACGTCGTCCTGGATTCGGGCAGCAAGTTCGGAACCTTGGGTCTGCGGGGGACGACGCTGTCGCTTCAGACCGAGTCGCTGGGCACAAAGGTGCATCTCGAGGGGGCCATGACCGCGCTGCAGAACACGCACAGCGGGCGCATGGGTCTGGATGTCACCATCGAGAACCTCCTGGATGAAAAAGGCGCGGTGAACACGAAAGGACTGAGCGTCCAGGGGAAAGTGGAGCTTTCCGAACTGCCCGTGGCGCTCATCGAACAGTTCGCGCCGAAGGTCAAAGGCATATCCGATCTGATCGGCACGACGCTCAGCGCCAAGCTCGACGGCCACCTCGCGCCCACCGGCGGTGCCCGACTCAGCGGCCCGGTGACGCTCACGGCCCGCGCCCAGCACCTGAGCGTGGACATGAGCATTCTCGTTCGCGAAGACGGCAACTTCGCCAAGCAGGCCGGCAAGCCCGCGACGGTCGAGCTCATGCTGACGCCCGCCGGTTTCCAGGGCCTTCTGGGCAACCTGGCCGCGGGCAAGCCGCAGCAGATTCAGTTGGCGCGGCCGGCCCGCCTGCGCCTGGACATCGAAGATGCCCTGCTGGCATGGCTGCCCCCGGGCAAGCAGACTCAGAACGCGGAGGGCGGCGGCGTTCCCATCGATTTGCGCCATAGCAAGCTGCTTGCCACGCTGACGGCCGACACGCAGTCCCTTCACTTTCCGAATGCGGCCCAACTCGACAATCGCTTTCGCGCCATCCGCATCAAGCTCAACGCCGAGAACCCGGCCGACGCGATCCAGCTCGACGTCGAGGCGGATGTAGCACCCAGCGAAGCCGCGGCACCGCAGGCCGCGTCATCGCTGGTGTCGAACAGTCGGATCAGCGGAATCGTCGGGCCGAACGGCGGTTTGAATCTCGCGTCGGCGTCCATCGTGAGCACCACGCGGGCCGCACAGGTCCCCGTGGCGCTGCTCGATGCCGTCACGGGCAGCAAAGGACGCCTGATCGCGCTGCTCGGTCAGATCGCCTCTTTCACACTCGAGACGCAGCGGCTTGCCGGGACCACCGGACCCGTGAAGATTCAACTGGAAAGTGACAACGCGCGGGCATCGGTCAGCGGGCTGGTGGACGAAAAGTGGAACCTCACGCTCACCGAAGATCTCAAGGCCCTGCTCCAGGTGACGCCGCAGATGAGCAACATGTTCCTCGCCTCGCTGAACCCGCTGCTCGCGGACGTGCATTCGTCTGAAAAGCCCGTCGAATTGACCGTGGCCAAGGCCGGGTTCCATGCCCCACTCAAAGGCATGACCCTGGCCAACGTGACGATGGACGGCGATCTGGAGATCGGCACGCTCAAGATGCGCCACTCCGGCATCGTCGGCGCCTTGCTCGGCGCCCTGCGCCGCTTCGGCGGCCGTGTTCAGAACCAACAGCATTTCGACGCTCGGTTCACCAGGCTTCAGTTCAAGGTGGCCGACGGCGTGATCACCTCGAACGATCTTTGGATGGATACGGGCGACATGCTGCTCGGCGCCCACGCCCGCGTCCGTTCCCCCGGGCCGGGCCAGAACCTGCGCGCCGACGTGCTCATTGGCGTACCTGGCGAAACGCTGCGGATCATTCCCAAGCTGGCCGGGAACATTCGCCCCGAAGCCCTCTATAAGCTGACCGCCTTCGGCCCCATGAGCAAGCTGGAACCCGACTTCGCATCCCTGATCCTGCCCATCGTCACCGATGCCGTGGCCGGCGAGGCGCTCGGTGACGTGGGCGGCGTGCTTGGCCAGATCATCGGGGCTGGGGTGGGCGAGCTGCTGGGTCCAAAGAAACCAAAGGGCGCCGACGCCACCGCCGCCAAGGCTGCGTGGCGCAACGCACAGTGGCCCAACCGCCCGCCGGTGGACCGCGCCCGCCAGCAGGCTGCGGATGCCCAAGCTCAACAACAGGCGCAGCGGGCGCAACCGCCGCCTGCGCAGCCGGAAGAACCGAAGCGTGCGCCCAAGCAGCCCGATGCCCTCGATATTTTCGGTGAGATTCTCAAGCGCCGGTGATCGCTGAAGCCGTGCGCGTTCAACGCGGGCCGTCCGTCGGCGCAAAATAAAACGCCCCGAAAGGGGCGTATCAACAACGAATCAAAAAAACCTCCCCGCCAACGAACCCTTCTCGCCCTGCCTTTCCCCCCGACCACCCCTTGCCTGCCGCCGGGCTGCGAAAGCCGGGTACGGGCAGCCAAACAGCGACACGTGCTCTCGTTCGAAACGGCACCGGGCGCTCGGCGCCTGAGCGTCGAGGCGCCTTGTTGGGTTGGTCGGGTTCGCTCAGGACCGCTGCCCGCACCCGCCTTTCCCGTGTCATCTGATCCTAGGGCGCGCCGGGAGGCCAAGTCCAATAAGAATGAGAGAAAAACCGGAGGTTTCGCTTGTTGATGGTCTGCGGCAGTCGTGGCCTTTGACGTGAGGCTCGCCGGGCGCCCTGCTTTGCCGGTGAAGTGCCTGATTGCCGTGAGGCAGCACCGGCATGCCCGAATCAGGACGGATTCTCCCGGATTTCCGCGATCCCCTTGACTCAACCCCCATCAGTAGACAACAATTGAGTCGGGGCATCGGTTGGGAGACAGCGTGAGAGAAGGCACCGCACATATTTTGAACGGACCGGCTGGCTCGATCAAGGTCGGGGTTCCTGCATGGGTACTGGGCACCGCCTTGGCATGCGCGGTGATGCTGCACACTGTCCATGCTCCGGGCGCGGTCATCGACATCCATCTGGAAAACATCACCAACCTGACGCAACTGACCAATGGGATCCGCGGTAACACCGTGGGCTTTTCGCTGGTGACGATCATCAGAAACGTCGGCCAGGACCCCGTCCCCTGGGGCTTTCCGGTCATCGAGACCGCGTCCAACCCCTGGGTCGCTGATAACGGCTTCACCGTTTCGAGCTCCGTGCACGGCCCGGATCTCGTTGGACAACACCCACACCTGAGGTACTCCCTGTACCGCCAGGCAGCACCGGGGGCGACAACCTTGCGCATCGGACAATCTGACCTCAAGCACGGGTTCGGCGTCAGCAGCGGCACGGCGGGTGACCATCATGAATTGAAAGTCGGCAACATCGACATCTATGGGATACCGTCCAACTCGGACCAGAGCTTCTTCGGCCCGGCACAAGAGATGGACCCGGTCACCTTCGAGGTCGCAGCCCACGACCACCTCGGAGGGCTCTATCCCGCGCTGGGCTCGGGCTACCACCGGGATCACGGCAAAGAGGCTTTCTCGGGCGATGCGGCCACCGGCATGCCGGCCGACCCCGGGCATCCAGACGATCCGAATCCCGGCCCGCGCAACTTCGACCACCTGCTGCAGGCACCGCTCGACCTGATGATGCCGGCGGCCGGCGTGAAATGGTGGATTGCGGGCGAAGTGTACGTCGTAGACGACATCAATCATGTCAACAACCAGCGCTGGGGGGAGGTCTTCCCGAACTGGGACGGAACGACGCTCACCTTCGCCAATGGGGCATCGACGGGCCAAGGCCTGGACACGATCCCCGACATTCCAGAGCCCGTCACGATTCTGACGCTCGGGCCGGGCCTGCTCATTTTGCTCACGGCGCGACGGCGGTGACGCTAGTGCCGGTGATCCACCTCGATATAGAGCAAGAATGCGGGACCCGCGGGATTCATT
>CAUZBA010000326.1:0-4232 GCA_963577635.1 Phycisphaerae bacterium | reverse complement strand
TCTGTTGAAGCAGACGCCCCCTCTCATATTGCTGTTCGTGCACCGGCGAATCGGTGCAACCAAGATGCAGAACTTTCTTGCCCTCGCACCTCTCGATGATGAGGCGATCGCGATCGACGAAGCGCATATCAGAAACAATCCTGCTCTTGATCATCTCAGTGATCCTGCAACACGAAGATCCGCGTCTTGTCGTCCGCCGGCAGCCGAAGCGTGAGACCCGCGCGGCCGTCGAAGTCTTCCAGTTCGATCTGTCTCGGCGATCCGCCGTACACGACGCCGGGGTCATAGGTGATCACGACATGGACCTTTCCCAGCTTGACCCGCCTCACGATTGGCAGCCGCTTCAAGAACTGTTCCGCCGCGGAAACATCGATCTTCACCTCGCCATGCCGCAGGATATACTCGATCGGCTTGACCATTGCCATGCCTTCAATCATGGCCGCAACAGGGTCGGATCGAACGCGCAAATACGATCGTAAACGATTTCGGGAGATCACGAAGGTGGGGAACTGGTCAGTCACGCCCCAATGCTTCCGTGGCCCGACCTCTGGACGAACCTTCTGAAAGCGGACAGTGTCCGCCGACTCGTCCACGCTCAGGATGTGAATCACATCGTAGCGCCGCAGCGTCTGGGGCGGCGTCCCCGGCGCAGCGCCGTCGGGGCGAAGTTCCAGTTCCTTGTCCAGCATTTCGTCGAGCGCGTTGAAGTTCTCGTTCTCCCATCGCGCCCTGGCCTTCGCAAACCATTCGGCGTCGAGCGAATGAGCGCGGTGCGGGCTCTCGTTTCCCGACCAGTTCCAGCAATCGAACCCGTCGAAGCCGGTAAAGAAACCCATCGCGAACATCGCCCGGGCCTCCTCGTTCGCGATCGGCATGATGGCCCACCAGGCCCACGCCTTGCCGCCGCCGCCGTGCAGCAGTGTCCAGTAGTACGGTCTCAGCGGTTTGGATACGCCGTGTGTCTCAAGAAACGCCATGTTGCGATCGATCATTTCGAGCGTGAATGCGACGTTCTGCGGCTTCCAGTAGAAGCAGTAGACCGAGGGATGCAGCACGTCGATCTCGCTCATCAGTTCCCGACCGTAGACCTCCCATTCGAGCCGCCTCTGCGGCGTGTCGTGCGGTTTGGCCAATCCATGCCACATACTCGTGTGCGGGGCCCACGGGTACAGTCCGATCTGCTTCCATCCTTCCTTCCTCGCGGCACGGACCGATGCGAGGAAGGTTTCTCCATAGCCGCGAACGTAATCGCGTTCGAAACGGCGCTGCGCAGCCGGCGGCGCATCCGTGGGATACCACGGCTTCTCGCGCAGCGCCTCGAGCGGCAGAATGGGGTGCTCCAGATCGATCATGAGCTGGTCGGCCCGTTCGTAGATCAACGTGGAGGCCGGTCGTCGTTTGAATATCCTGTTCTCCAGGAGGATGTCGACCAGGTTCATTCCCTTGGCCATCTGGTATTGAAGATCATCGATGCCGTGATCGGGCAGCCACTTCAACCAATTGATAAACCCGGCCGCACGCAGCCAGCGAGTTGCGTCCGGCAGATGAGCGATCTCGCGGCCCGTGCGCCGCGACGGAACGACGATGTTGAATCCGTGCGCGGACGCGTAGTCGACCATCTCATAGGTGAAGCCACCGGTGTAGTTGAACTCGCAGTTGAAGTGCCTGAATCGAAACGGCTCGATGTCCTTCGCGATGTAAGGTGCCTCCCCGGGCGGGAAGGGATCGGCCAGCCCGGGGGGATAGGGTCGGGTCCTGTTTCGCAGCCGCGGAGGGTCATTGTCCAGCTGAACGCCGCGAAGATCGTCAATCGTGACCGATTGATTCGGGTGAAGCGACAACGTCCCGCCGGTCACGGGCAGATCAATCACCTTGAACGCTGGGACCCGCCTCTTGAGTGACTCGATCTCGGCGTTCGCCAGGGCAACACGGTCATCGGCGCCCCGCGCAACGGCAAGGGATCCGAAGGTCACCGCAAGAATCAGGAAGGCCGCCGCGTCGCGCGTCATACGATCGCTCCAGTCAAGATGATTCGTCGCATCACGACGCCGCAAACTCGGCGCCACGGCGTTCAAATACAATGGTAGACTGGCTTGTCGAGTGAAACCTAAAACGGCATCCGGCGGCGAGCGTAGAGTGCATCCCCGCCAGCTCGATTCCCCAAAGGTGCGGCCATGGAATCAGCGCCAGCATCGCCACCGCGAGTCCTGCTGCTCGGAGCCGACGGAATGCTCGGCCGGGCGTGGCGCGCCCTGCTGGAGCCGCGCGGCGACCAGGTGACGATGGCGGGCAGGCACTCGTGCGACCTATCCGATGCCGATTCGATCCGAGCCGCGATCGGTCCAGTTGCTGCGTCGAGCCCGAACCTGGTCATCAACTGCGCTGCGTTCAGCGATGTCGACGGCGCCGAATCCAACGAATCTCAGGCGGACGAGGTCAACGGCAAGGCCGTCGGCGAACTGGCTCGATGCTGTGCCGAAGCCGGGGCCCTGTTGGTTCACTACAGCACCGACTACGTGTTCAATGGTCGGGCGACGTCGCCCTATCGCACCGACGCGCCGCGCGACCCGATCAACGCGTACGGACGCACGAAGGCGCACGGCGAATCACTGCTGGAGGCATCGGCGTGCAGGCACCTGCTGATTCGCACAAGTTGGCTCTATGCGCCCTGGGGAAATAACTTTGTGGTCACGATCTCCAACCTCGCACGGCAACGGCCGGAACTTCGCGTGGTGGACGACCAGCGCGGACGGCCCACGAGCGTTGATCACCTGGCCCGAACCACACTGTCTCTGGTCGAGCAGGGCGCCGAGGGCATCCGGCACGTCACCGACGGAGGCGAGTGCACGTGGTTCGAGTTCGCCCGCCGGATCACCGGTCGCGCCAATCCCGACTGTAGAATTCAACCCTGCACGTCGCAGGAGTTTCCGCGACCGGCGCCGAGGCCCGCCTACAGCGTCCTGGACCTGGCGGTAACCGAAGCCGCCTCCGTACCTATGCCGCACTGGTCGGAGAATCTTGACGCGGTGCTGGACCGCCTGGAAATGTAATCACGAGCTCGGGCGTTCACCCACCCTAACCTTCGCCGACGGGTTCGTTCTTTGCGACGAACAACAACTCGTCACCGACCAGGTCGTCCACCACGACAGCGCCGGTGCCGTCCCAGGCAGCAATCGCCTCGCGGGCGTACGGCCGGCTGGCGATCAGGCGAGGCTGGTGTTCGAACGCGTGCCAATAGAATTCCTTGTTGAGCAGATTTGGAGAATCGCGACCCCATCTCTTGCGAAATGCGGCGGGGTTCTGGTCACGGAAGGTGGCGCACCCGCTCGGCGTGATGGCAACCATCATGCCGCCCGGCTTCAACCATGTCATGGCCTGATGGAACGTATCAAGCAGCTTGGGCACATGCTCGATGACATGGGATGAGAAGTGGACGTCGAATCCGTCTTCAATCTCATTCGGTGCGGTCCAGACGGTCACGCCAAGCTCGTCCCGAGCGTAACGGGCACGGCTGCGACTGATCTCAAATCCCACGGTGTCGTACCCGGCATCCCTCAGTTGCCACGTCCCGTAGCCCCATGACGCGCCGAAATCCAGCAGGCGCATGCCGGGCCGTGCGCCCAGATCCTTCAGAAGCTCAAGATAGACCGAATAGTCGCGGTTGGTTCCGACGAACCGGGAAGACACCAGTTCACAAAGTTCCTGTGGCGAGGGGCAATCAGTCGTGTAACCCATGTCGTACTCTGTCTCGTAATAAGACTGATTGCGCTTCACCGAATCCGTCGGTGCACGATAGATCAACTGGCATTGCCGGCAGCGTGCGAGCCAGGCGACCATCCATTTTCGTTCGATCAGTGTCGTCTGACGGCTCCCGCAGGCCGGACAGCACCGACGCCGCGGATCAAGACTCGCTCGGGCGCACCATGACAGGTATTTAAGTTTGCCATTCATTGAAACGACATGGTGTCCGGTTGATCGGACCGACGATGAACGGAAGATCTGTGGGACTTCCGCTCATGAACGTCGGGGTCATGATGTTGTCTACGGCACACATTATATCGTACGACGTTCAGTTATCTACGTTGACACATCCGGTGCTGGGGATAGGATCGCTTGACGCTTCGGCGGTGGCTATTCAGATACAGGACACAATGCCGAAGGGCCGCGACGCATCCATGAGCACTCACCTTCTGATCACTGGCGGCTGCGGGTTTATCGCCTCGAATCTGGTG
>CAUZBA010000325.1:0-4232 GCA_963577635.1 Phycisphaerae bacterium | reverse complement strand
TTCTTCAAATCCTCAGCATCACCTTGTTCGAGAAAACCCCAGTTTTGCAGGCATTTTCGATGCGAATTGACCAGAAAGAAGATAATGGCTCTCATAACCAGTTGTCATTATTCAACTTCTAACCGGACAGCTGTGTCTGCTCTTATTAATCCTCGTCGAACTTCCGGTCCACCAGCTCGGTCAGCGCCGCCACGGCTGTGCCGGCGTCAGGGCCGTCGGCCTGGAGATGGAGTTCCGTGCCCTGTGTGGCCGCGAGCATCATCATCTGCATGATGCTCTTGCCGTCTACCACCTGGCCCCCCTTACGGACGCGGATTTCGCAGTCGAAACCGTTCGCCGTGTCGACGAACGACATGGCCGGACGGGCGTGCAGGCCCAGCCGGTTCTGGATCCGAACGGTCGCCCTGGACGATTGGCTGGGATGCATGAAGTGGCGATGCAGAAAACGCGAAAATGAACACCGGCGTTCTGCGTTACCCCTGCAGCTGCTGCGCGTCGGCTTCTTGAATCAGGTCCTGGATCTCTTCCACGGTCGTGGACTGCCGCAGAAATCTGCGGAAGGTGTCGTTCTGAAGGTTGGAGAAAATGTTCTCCATCGCCTGAAGGTGCTCATCGGGCTTGTTTTCAGGCGACAGCAGCAGGATGATCGAATACACCGGCGATTTGTCCAGCGAGTTGAAGTCCACGCCCTGTTGGCTGACGCCGATGGCTGCAGCCATGCCCTTGATCTTCGCATGCTTGACATGGGGCACGGCGACGCCCTTGCCAAACCCGGTTGACCCCTTCTTTTCGCGGTCGATGATCAGCTTGATCAGATCACCGCGCAGGGCTTTGCTCACTGAACGGCTCGCGATCAGGGCATCGATCAATTCCTCGATCGCGCTGTCACGATCGGTATGCTCCAATTGCGGGACGATTGCCGTCGGGATAATCAGGTCATTCAGCTTCATGGTTACGATTTCATGTGTTTGCGGTTTCTCAGCTTCTCCTTGTGATCCGTCAACTGCCGTTCGAGCTTGCTGGCCGACTCGTCCATACACGCGTAGAGATCCTCGCCCGCCACCTTGACGATGAACGGATCGGCACGATCGACCTGTACGATAACCTCCACTTCATAGTGATTGTAGTGGTCGGCCCAGTCGGCGACGACTTCGATGGACTTGATTCGATCGTAGTACCTCGGCAGCTTGTTCGCCTTCTGATTCGCGTAGTCGCGAATGGCCGGCGTGATCTCGAAATGCCGGCCGATCACATTGATTTCCATTGACCTCCTCCGGCATGTGTTCGCGGCCTGACGTATCGTGTCATCCCACAACCTTCTCGGGCCGTCGCGGGGTCCAATCCTGCCCCGCGGCCCCGATCTCCGCCGGCGGCGTGAGGACGCCGCCGCTCACGGTGAATTTTAACGCTTCTTCGATCGACAGGGGCATATCGATCGTCTCGTCGGCCCGCACCGTGACGACGTACCCTGTAAACGGCGTCGGCGAGCTGGGCACGAACACGGTGAGCAGTCTGGCGGATTCCTTGCTTTGGATGGTCCGCATCGGGTCACCGGTCACCAGACCCAACGACCAGAGTCCCTTGCGCGGGTACTGCACCGCGACGACCCGCTTGAACTTGAGCCGATCGTGCCCCGACCCGAACACGAAATCAGTCACCTGTTTCACGTGGGGATACACCTGCTTGATGACAGGCACCTGGGTCAGAAGCAATTCTCCCTTACGGTGCAGTCGTGACCCGATGTAGCTGCCCACGAACCTGCCGACGAAGTATATCACGACAATCGCAAGAATCAGCCCGATCACGTTCATCGGGAACCAGATCAGATCCCACTGCTGCTTGAGCTTGATCCTCTTGAAGTGCAGAAGAAGCCAGCGATCCGATTCTCCGCTCAACTCCAACGCGGTCCTTTCTTCGCCGCGCAACTCCACGACACGCGATCTAAGCTGCTCTGGCTCACCCACGTACGGATAGCTGGACCACCGGACCACGGCCTCCCTGATGCCCAGGTTAATCGGCTCGGCGATGTTGTCACGAACGAAACCGTACGCGGCGATGAGTATCCAGATCGTCAGGATCGTGGGCAGCAGAATGGCCAGACCACGGAGAAAGACATGCCTGAACGTTCGCCGCGCGGTCGGTTGATCATTCGCCGACATCGCTTTTTAGAATAGATGTCGCAGCGCGGCCCGTCAATCATCGCGGCGTTTCGCCGATATCGAAGGCCAGGCGCTCCACGGTCCTGCTGGCCACGGGGACGGCAAATAGCAGCAGAACACGTTGTTTGACGCGATAGCCTCCGAAGACGATCACCGACAGGCCGTCAGAAAGCGCCACCGCGTCGTCGTGCGGTTGCCCCATTGGCGGCAGACGGTTCACCGTGAGCCGATGCAGATCCACCAGGCGCGCTTCGGCCAATTCGCGATCCCGTCCGGCCTGCTGGGTCTCGCCCCCAAAGACGTACGCGCGGTGTCCCTGAACGACGACACAATGGTCCGCGACACCTCCTTTGACACCCAGGCGGGGGCCCGGCCGAAGCGCCGCGGCTCCCTCGCCGGAAAGTTCGAGAACCCAGGTCCGCTCAGTCGTGTCGCCGCTGCTCCCGATCTGCCCTCCCAGGATCAGCACCCGGCCGCCGTCCAGGACCACCAGCGCCAGGTCGTCAATGGCGTCGGGCAACCGAACGTCAAGAAGTCGGCTCCGTGCCAGGCCGATGTCGATTAACTCGAGGCTCGCGCGGCCACTGCCCCCCGCCACCAGAACGCGATCGTTGTCCACGACCACCGACCCGTGGGCTCGCCGAGATCGCCTTAGATCGATGTGGCTCGCCCATCGGTTTGTCTGGGGGTCGAACACCGAGGCGTGGTGACCACCGATCACGATGGCGCGGCCGTCGGCGAGGGGGTGAGCGGTCGGCTCGGGCGCCGCAGAAGGCAACGGCGGAAGGGTTTCCATCCGGCCGCTGATCGGTTCCAGACGCAAGGCACTGCCGAGGCTCTGCTGCTGTTTCGGCGACGGGCCACTGCGGCCGCCGGCAATCAGGATGTGACCGTCGGGCAATGACACCTGGGCGTGAAGACATCGACCCTCGGGCAGCATCGCGGTTGTCTTCCAGCGCCGAAGGGTCAGGTCGAAGACCTGAACGTGCCGAATCGTCCGGCCGCGGTGATCCATCCCGCCCGTGACGATCGCGCGATCACCAACGCGACTGGCCGCCGCATTGAACACGCCCACGGGCATGTCCGGCATTCTCTGCCAGACCGCGGCCGCGCCGAATTGCGCCGGCAGTCCGCCGACCCACAGCAGCGTGAACAGCATGACCGAACGATTCATCAGACATATGGTAGGTCCGATGATGCACGGACTTGACGTAATACAGCGCCGGATGCGGAAGGCAATCCCGATCATGGGTTTGAACGAGCGGGAGGTGCAGGCCCTCCACGTGGAGTCGAGCTGTCGTCGCCTCAGGTATCAGGCCGCGCTGGAGGGGCTCGAGAGCTACTGCCTTTTCATCGGGTATCCACGCAGCGGCCACAGCCTGGTCGGCGCCATGCTCGACGCCCACCCGCAGGTGGCCATGGCGCACGAACTGGACGTCATGAAGTTCATGAACGCCGGATTCGACCGAGAACAGATCGAGTATCTTCTGATCGAGAACGCCAGGCGCAGCGCCGCCGCGGGACGATCGTGGGGTTTATTCGACTACCGGGTCGCCGGCCAGTGGCAAGGACGCTTCGAAAAGCTCAAGGTCCTGGGTGACAAAATGGTGCCCGCACCACGGGACGGATCGGCACTGACCCTGGGCAATTACGGGCGCTTATCGAACTTTTCGAAAACCGCGTGAAGCTGCTGCACGTTGTCCGCAATCCGTTCGACGTGATTGCCGCGATCTTCATAAAATCCTCCAATACGCTGCCGAATGCCATTCGCTATTTCTTTCGCCAGACGCGATCCAACGAGATAATCCGCTGAACACTGGGGTCCGAGCGGATTCTTGACATCAGGCATGAATTGATGGTCGCCAACCCCTCCGATGGACTCTCGCGTGCATGTGAATTCCTTGGTGTCACCTGCGATCCCGACTATCTGGAGGCGTGCTGCGGCATCATGTTCGAAACGCCGCGCAGATCCCGTGACAAGGTCGTCTGGACACCCCGGATCATTCGAGGCGTGGAGATCGAGTTACGGCGCTACGATTTCTTCGATGGATACTGCTTTTCGAATTGAGTTTG
>CAUZBA010000324.1:0-4233 GCA_963577635.1 Phycisphaerae bacterium | reverse complement strand
ATGGTAGGCTGCGATCTTTCTTCGGACGGCATGGCGATAGGTTTCCGATTTGTGATGCAGATACTGGTTACCGCTGGCGCGTCGCAACGGCGTCATCGCCATGAGGCCCAAGAGTAAATCGGCCAAATACAAAGTGGCATTGATGGAGAAGCTGATCGTCCGCATGCGCATGAAAGAGGTCGCCCAGGATCACGGCGCGAAACTGGACGTGCTCGCCGTGCCGGCGCATTTTGATGTGGAAGACTATTCCGATGTCTGGCGCGTCGACCGTAAGCAGGAGCCGGAATACCGGCTCGCGAATCTGACGGACACGCTGGAAGCCATCGCAAGGATAAGCGATGTGCCATGTCTCAACCTGTTTCACTTTCTCCGTAAGCATCGGAAGAAACACGATCTGTATTTCAAGGGCGACGACCACTGGAACGACGTGGGCCAGGAGCTCTCGGTCGAAAGGACGGCGACATTCCTGGCGGCGCAGGGGCTGGTCGAAAGCCCCGATCCGGAAGGCTAACCACATTTCTCACGAGTGTCACCGCTCGGTGGCGTAGAGTCCGGCGGTGTTGAGACTTGCCACTCGCGAAGCGGGTGAGAGCGTTTTGAATCCAAACGTAGCGTCTTGAGCGTCGGCGAAGCAAGTCTGGCGCGGAGGGCGAAGCAGGCGACCCCGCTGCGGGTCGTCGATGCAGCACGACAAAACCAGGCACGGCTGTAGCCAGTTCAGGACGCTACGTTTGGATTCAAAACGCTCTAGCCTCCGCCCTCACCGGGGATTCGAGGCGCGATCTCCGTATTCGGCGCGATCGGCGAGTTCCTCGGCTATACGGATCAACTGGTTGTACTTGGCGTTGCGGTCGCTGCGGCATGGGGCTCCGGTCTTGATCTGGCCACAGTTGGTCGCGACCGCCAGGTCGGCGATCGTGGCGTCTTCGGTCTCGCCGCTTCGGTGGCTGAGCACCACGTGGTAGCCGCTGGACTGCGCCAGTTGAACGGCGTCGAGCGTCTCAGTCAGGGTGCCGATCTGGTTGACCTTGACCAGGATGGCGTTGGCCGCGCCTTCGTCGATGCCGCGCTGAAGGAATGTTCTGTTGGTGACGAAAAGGTCGTCGCCGACCAGTTGCAGTTTGCCGCCGAGCCGTTGCGTGAGCTTCCGCCAACCTTCCCAGTCGTTCTGCGAAAGGCCGTCCTCGATCGATCGGATCGGGTACCGGTCCGACCAGTCGGACCAGAGATCGATCATCTGGTCGCTGGAAATAACCCGCTGCGGGTCGCTCTTGAAAAAGCGGTAGCCTTCGCGGCTGTTGCCGGCCGCTTCCTGATGCAGCTCGCTTGTGGCCGGGTCGAGGGCAACGCCGATCTGTTCACCCCACTTGTAGCCCGATCGATCAACGGCCTCCTCGATGATCCGCAGCGCGTCTTCGTTGTCCTTCAGGTCCGGGGCGAATCCGCCTTCGTCGCCCACCGCGGTGCTGAGGCCCCGGGTTTTGAGGACGTCCCTGAGCGTGTGATAGATCTCGACACCGGCGCGCAGGGCATCGTGGAAACAGTCGAAACCGAAAGGCTGAATCATGAACTCCTGAAAGTCGACCGTGTTGTCGGCGTGGCGGCCGCCGTTAAGAATGTTCATCATCGGCACGGGCATGACATGCGCGTCGGAACCTCCGAGGTGCCGGAACAGCGATTCGCCCTTCGCCGCGGCGGCGGCCCGGGCCGTCGCAAGGGAAACGCCGAGAATCGCGTTGGCACCCAGAGCGGACTTATTCGCCGTGCCGTCAAGTTCAATCAATGTCGCGTCGATGCGCCCTTGCCGCTCAACGCTCATTCCCGCCAGTCGCGGACGGATCGTTTCGTTGACGTTGGCAACCGCCTTGAGCACGCCGCGGCCTAGATAGAGTCCAGGGTCGCCGTCGCGCAGCTCGACTGCCTCGTGCTCTCCGGTGCTGGCGCCGCTGGGGACGATGGCCCGGCCCACGACGCCGCCGTCAAGCGCGACCTCGACTTCAACCGTCGGATTACCGCGGCTGTCAAGAACCTGGCGGGCATGGATGTCGGCGATTTTGGTCGAATTCATTAGAGCGTTTTCGATCCCATCGTAGCGTTTTGAGTGTCGGCAAAACAAGTCTGGCGCGGGTTGCGCAGCCGATCGACGCCAGAGGCACCTGCAGGGAACGACCTGTGCCAGGCGCAGATGCAGCCAGCTCAGGACGCTACAGTGAAAGTTAAACCGCTCTAGAACCGCTCAAGTCAGGGATAGGGCGGGTTTGAATTGGGCGGAATAATTCAAGCGTAATGATTCAAGACAGTGCATTGTGACCCGCGACGAGGCGATCCCGGCGACTCACAATGGCCGCACGTTGACCGAACGTCCTATTCGCCGCTTACGATTGACCAGCTTTCGACCGATCTTGGTGCGCATGCGGGCGCGAAAGCCGAACCGGCGTGCCCTTTTGATCAGGCTGCGTCGTTTTGGGTAGTGCGTGGGCATGACCGTAAGCCTTAATAAGTCGTCTCGAGGCGTCGCATGTACGTCCTTAAGACTAGTATTTAGAGTCAGTTATCGTCTTAAACAAAGTTATAGTCAGCGGATCTGCACAAACACATGAGCATGCCGCGCGTTGCCGCGGGCGTCGATGATCCGCAGAGCAATCACGTGCTCTGCGGGTTCCAGTCCGGTTATGGTAACGGCAAAAGCCTCTCGGGTCGAATCGAAGATCATGTCCTTGGGCAGCACCGACTGCCATGGCTGTTCTGCGTCCACGACGTAATGGATGCTGGTGATCGTCGAGACGGGGTCAACGGCGACTCCGGAGATGGTCACCTGGTCGCCGTCAACCTGGTGCTGAAGCCGTTCAACGTCCGGCTGAGAGTTGTCGATCAGAATCGGGTCGCTGTCCCGGGCCGCGGACTGTTCCATGGTCGGGGTGTTGTCGGGGCGGTCGGTGGCGGTCAGACGCACGACGTAGCGACCGTCGGGTACCAGGCGTGTGTCCCACTGGTATCGCTTGGCGGTCAGGTCCTTGGCCAGTGGCAGCCATCGGTCGGAGCCGTCCGTTCGGTATTCCAACTCGTAGTTGAGCCGGTCGTTGTTCGGGTCGGCGACTTTCCAATCCAGCCGCAGCAATGTCACCTTCTTGGGCTCCGTTTTCGCTGCGGTCGATCCGGTTGCGCCCGGCCTGCTCTTGCGCGCGGCGCCGCCGTAAGCGGCCTTGATCGAATCGATCTTCGGAGGCAGGTTCGGCGTGACGTATGACAGGTCAAGGTGGTCCACGACGGCGCTGTCATTGCCGTCGCTGCCCAACACCAGGCGATACTGCAAAAATCGACCCGGGGGGCTGTTCAGTTCGACCTCACGCGGGATCAATTCGCGTTGGTCGTCGTCGGCGCCCAGGAAGATGGCTTTCGACCATGGCGCCCAGGCCGCCTGCTCCGGGTCTTCGACGTTGCCACTGCGCGTCTCGACGACGACGGACGTTGCCGGCGGCGTGCGCGCCGCCAGGTGCATCCGACCCCAGAGACTCACCTGATTCGCGTCAAGCGCCGTGCTCGTGTAGGTCCCCTCCTTCGCATAGGCGCCGTCGATTCGCAACAGCTTGGCGGGGTTCGCGGTGCCCAGGACAACGCCGTCGCCGTCGGCGAGCATCGCTGGAAGCTGTTGTGGCTCCAGATCGGCCAGGATGGTCGTTTCGTCGCCATCCACGTCAACACTGTAGAGCTGGCCTTCGTTACCCGTGCCGACCAAGATCCGGTCCTTGTGATCGGCCAGACGCAGAACCATCACCGATTCGCGAAACACCTCCCTCACGAAACCCTCGGCACTGATCCTGTATACGGCGTTGCCATTTTTCGACGCCTTGCGTGGTTTCGCCTGGCTCGTCGAACGAGTCGGCGACGGGCGGCGGACCGAATCGGCGGCGGGCTTCTCCTTCAGGGGAGCCCCTTCCAACGTGCCGGTCTGCCAGGCGGTCTCGAGGCGCTTCCTGATCACGCTGCGCAACTCGTCGCGCTGCTCTTGTGTCGGTGTGGCCGTCGGTTCAGGGATCTCGGTGGCGGTTTCGGTCGCGGAGCGCCGCCGCACGACCGCATCCAACCCGCGCCGCGGCGAAGTCAGGAACGGGCGGAGCGATTTCGTCGGCGGTTGCGTCGCCGGCGGCTCGGCCTCGCCCTGATCGTCGCTGCCGTCCTGCTCGCCGTCCTGCTCATCGTTCTGTTCACCGTTCTGTTCACCGTTCTGTTCAC
>CAUZBA010000323.1:0-4237 GCA_963577635.1 Phycisphaerae bacterium | reverse complement strand
CTGGAGCCAGAGATCCACACGATGTGCAAGCGATGGCTGCCAGACATTTGGGCACCTGACTACACCCCAACATTCATCCACTGCGATGTCTGGCACTCACACATCTATCACGATCCGCAATCAGGTCGCATCACAGGCATTATCGACTGGGGGGACATTTGTCTGATGGACCCTGCCTACGATCTGGCCGGAATGTGGACCTATGGCGAGGCATTCGTCGATGAGGTCTTGACACACTACCCGCGGAGTGATTCAACGATCAAAGACAGGTCTCTGACTCACTTCAAGTCGACGATGCTACGCGGTCTTCTTCGACGTCGAGGATCCAATGAGTTCTACCTTCAGATCCTGGGCGACAATTGGGACTTGTGAACGCATCGCACCCCTGGTCGCTGCGCTTCAGCGATGGCCGGACGGATTCGTGTGGACATCGTTTCTTCCTCGCTTTCGTGGTGACTCCATAGTTTCACTCTCAAGCGGGGGACGCCGCAGTGCCGACTCCAGGCCCGGTTGGGGCCGTCCTTCATGACGTTGTAGTCCATCGGCAGCGCCAGGTAGGCCACGGCGATCTCACCATCGCCGAAGTTCCAGTTGCCGCCGCGATTGACGGCATACAGATACATGCCCTCGTCGCGGTGGACGACGATGTGACGCACGTCTTCGAGCTCCACCCTGCGCGTGCCGACGGTGCGTTTTGACCCGTGTGTCATGTCTCATTCTCCGGGAAGTTCAGCGACTGGCGCCGCAACATGGGCGGCCGCGGACGGTTTGGTCAAGCGGGAACTCGGAGCTATCGTTGGAGTGCGATGAGGCGCCGTGCGGGCCCAGGCAAATTCCGAGCGAGGAGATGAAAGAGATGAATCGTGTAAGAGGATACGCATGGCGTCCGAGCGAGACAGGACCTACCGCGTCGGCATCATCGGCACGGGACTGAAGGGCACTCAGCACGCACAGGCCTTTGCCGAGCATCCCGCCGCTGAGGTCGTGGCCGGGGCCGACACCGATGCAGCTAACCTGGCGCTGTTCGGCGAACGGTTCGGCCGCACCGTCGGCCTGTACCCCGATTACGAGGAGATGCTGGCGCACGAGGAGCTGGACATCGTCTGCCCCATCCTGCCAACGGGTGTGAACCCGGATGCCGTGGTGGCCGCGGCCGAGGCGGGCGCACGTGGGGTTTTGTGCGAGAAGCCTATCGCCGCGCGAGCTCAGGCAATGGATGCCAGGACCTGAGCGTGGTGCGTCTGTTCGCGGGCGATCTACCGGTGGAATGGGTCGTCGGCTGGTCGAACGGCCGCCCCCTGGATGAGGACCTTGGCACCGTCGACGTCTCCAGCGATCACGACCAGGAGCTCGGCGGCGTGATCCGCTTCTCCTCCGGCCTGTCCGCTCAGATCGTCGACAAACCTGGCCCGCTTAGAGGGATCGAAGTCCTCTGCGAACGCGGCGTGTTCTCGAGTGACTACAGCTCATTTCGACTGCTCCAGCGCTCCGCGCAAACGGACAGACGACGACGGGGTCTGTTCGACCTGGTGGAAATGCCCGGCCTGTTCGAGGACTCGGTCGATTGGGGTGGTCGCTACGAGGATGGCTACGATGCGGCTGGCTGGCTGGGAATGGCCTCGCGTCAGGCCGCCACGGCGCAGTCGATGATCGATGCCCTCGAAGAGGACATCGAGCCGCGGGCCAATGGCGAGAACGCGCGCGCCGTGCTGGAGCTGACCATCGCCATGCGCGAATCGGAGCGCCGCGGGCAGCAACGGGTGACGTTGCCCCTGGAGGACCGGAGCCTGCAGATCCTTCCGGCTGCCACTCGCATGTACTACAAGAGGGAAGTCCGCGGTGAGGAATGGTACGCGGAGCAACTGGCGAGGCAGAAGCGCGAAACGCGATGAAAACGGCGCCACGGAGGACACAGCGCGGCCCCGACCGGCCGCAACCAAAGAGTTCAGGGTTCAGAGTTCAGAAAAAGCCAGCACCGGGTTTCAGCCCTGAAAGGGCTGTGTCCCTCAGCCCAGGGCACTCCGTCCGTCGAAGCCTTGGCGAAGGTGGAACGCCCAGGGTTATGACAGGAAGCTTAGAGATCGCGCCGCCGTCCAGACAAGCGTGTCTGAAACACGAAGGCCAATCGGCGCACAGTCGGGAAGCCTTTGAGCCTCGTATATCACGTCTTAGCCTGCATTTCTCTGCGTTCTCAGCGTCCGTTGCGTTGAAAGTTTTTCGAATTGGACGCTGACGGCGGCGGGCAGCGATGCCTGACGACCGGCGACAGCGGCAGTGGCGTCGACCATCCGCGCTGGCTGCCCGGTTGATGCCGGCGGTCAGAAGGCGGGTATCTTCACCGCCTGCGCCTCTCCGGTACGAATCGAAGCCTCGATGCATTCCACGAGCACGGCCGAGCGGATCCCCTCGCGAGCGCCGATGGCCGGGTCCGTCCCGGTGCGAATGGCGCTCACGAGGTCGCACAAGCGGGGCGCCTCGGGCGGTTTCACGGTCTCGGTGACAAGCTCGCCGGAGGCGGCGTTGGGGAGCGTGAAGGTGGCGGTCTTGTTGTGCTCGTGGAGGACGGCGGTGCCGGCACCGTCGAAGAACTCGAAGAACCACTTCGACAGGATCTCGTTGCGGCCCGCATCCGCCATCAGGAAGGTGGCCACGGAGCCGTTGGCGAAGCGCAGCGTGGCGGCGCAGGTGTCGACCATGTCCGGGCTGCCGAGCTGGCCAGCATGGGTGATCTGGCCGCCGGTGGCGAAGACCTCCACGGGGTCGGCGTCGTGCACCCAGCAGAGCAGGTCGAGGGCGTGCACGCCGACGTCGTAGAGCGGCCCGCCGCCGATCGTCGGGTGCCAGCGCCAGGTCGTCAGGTCCGCGGGTGCCTGCGTGCACTGGCCGTGGCTGACGAGCGGCGTTCCGAGGCGCTGACGGATCGCGCGGGCCGCCCCGGAAAAGCGTATGGAGAAGTTCAGCTGCAGCCGGCACCCGCTGGCCTTGCGCGCCGCCTCGATGCGCAGGCAGTCGGCGACACTCATGGCCATCGGCTTCTCGAGGAACAGGTGCTTACCGGCTTCGAAGGCGGCCACGGCGAGGTCTGCGTGGGAGTCGTGGGCCGTGGCGATGGCGAGGATGTCGATCTCCGGGTCCTCGAGCAAGCGGGCCGGGTCGGTCGTGTGCACGGCGCCGTCGTGCTCGGCGGCGAGTCTCTCCGCAGTCCCCGCGTCGACGTCGCAGAACGCGCGTACGGTGACATCGGCATCTATGGTGGCATGCTTCGCGTGCGCACGGCCAGCACCTCCGCAACCGATTAGGCCCCAACCGAAAACTTTGTTCGTCATCAATCACCTCCTAGTCGCTTGAGTCTGCCTGGAGAATAGGGGAAATCCACGATGAGTCTCAAGTTTGCCTCGCCTGGCACAGCCATGCCGTCATGCACGTACGCGAGGCGGCGCAGCGGCCCGACGAGTTCGAGCTGCTCGGTATGTACGACCCGGACGCCGAGGTGATCGCGAGCAACCGCGAGCGCTGGGCGTGGTACGAACGAGCGAAGAGCTGTACATCGCCCGGATTCCGGTTCTTCCTGAGCATCAAGGAAGAGGGATCGGCAGCAAAGTGGTTCGCTCCGTGATAGACGAAGGAAGGAGGAAGGGCTTGCCAGTCAGACTGGAAGTTGGCAAGGACAACCCGGATGCCAAGCGTCTATATATGCGGCCGGCTTTAGCGTGATTGAAGATCGCGACACTATTGAGCTGATGGAGATACGTCATTGACGCATGACAATCACCGCTCAAATTCAGATTCTTTGGGCGATCTCCAGCCGCAGCCCATCGAGCCCTTCGAACGCGAACGCGCGCCTCGACACGCCCGGCAGGGGCGTTCGCGCGGACGGCGGAGCCCCGACAGCCACACCCCTTTGAGCCAGTTCGTCGTAGGCCTGTGCGACGTCGTCGGTCCAGAAGCCCAGCGCGCTGACCGCTCCAGGCCCTACTGGCCATCCCCTGGTGGTTTCGCTTTGCGTGAGCTCCAGGTCGGTCATACCCGCCGCGAAAACCGATTCTTCGAACCCTTCTACGGCCGGCACGGTTTCCGTTCTGTGGCTCAGTTCTTCCAGGCCCAGCTTCAGGCCAAAGAAATCTCTTTCGGCGGTGACGTCGCTGCAGATGATCTGCACGTGGTCGAAGCCTTGCAGCAGGCCTAGACCGCCGGCCGCCGCCTGCGCTCTTTTCTCATCAAGGCGACCCTGCAGATG
>CAUZBA010000322.1:0-4249 GCA_963577635.1 Phycisphaerae bacterium | reverse complement strand
GGCCTGGTGCGCCACGCGCAAGGCCACGGTGTCGAGGTTATCACCGGCGCCCCGGTTGACCGCATTCTGACTGCGGGCGATCGCGTCGTCGGAGCCGAGTCCGGCGGCACCCGCTACACGGCGGACGTCACCGTGCTCGCCGCGGGCCCGTGGTCGGGGAAACTCGCGGCCGGTATCGGCCTGATCCTGCCGCTCGAGGTGACGCGTGAACAGGAACTCGTGCTGCGGCCCGGCGATGCCTCGCATGCGCCGCCCTTTGCGATCTCGAACATGTGCGACCAGATCTACCAGCGCCCCATGAACGGCAATCTCCTGGTCGGACGCGGATACCCGAAGGATTACGAACCGGTGGATGTCGACAGCCACAAGGCCTCGCACGACGATGCCTTCGTCGACGATGTCCTGCCGCGACTGACGCATCGCTTTCCGCGCCTCGCCGGCACGGAGGTCGAACGGGGTGTCGTCGGTCTCTACACCGTGACTCCGGACTGGCACCCGATCGTGGGACCCGTTCGGTCGCGACCCGGACTCTGGGCCGCGACTGGTGGAAGCGGCCATTCGTTTAAGATCGGGCCGGCCCTGGGCGAAATGCTGGCCGATCTGATCATCGAGGGCCGCTCCGATTGGATCGATGCTTCCCTGTTCGATTGCCACCGATTCGAGGACGGCAAGACCTTCAGTTCGACCTACGGCGGGAATCGGGCGTAAAAATGGCGGGTGCATCCACAGGAACGACCAGCGCGCAGGCGTTCGACCCCGCGCTGTTGGCCCGGGTCCGGGACAGGTTCTGCCATGTTGATGCCGACCCCATCCAGGGCGAGCGTATCTATTTCGAGAACGCCGGCGGCGCGTTGACCCTCAAGCGCGTGACTGAGACCTCGGCACGCATCGACGCGCTGCCGGATAACGCCGGCCGTGCGAACGCGACCTCTAAACATCTCGGCGAGATCATCGCTGACGGACGCCGTGCGGTAGCGACGTTCCTCAACGCGAAGGATGGTGTGATCGCGACGCGCGAGGGCGCGACCGCTATGATCTTCGCGCTAGTCGATGCCGCCACCACCGGCGTCACGACGGGAAACGTGATCTGCACCAACATCGATCACCCGGCTACCTACGACGGCGCAGAATACTACTGCCGCTTGCGCAACCTGGAGCGGCGTGTCGCAGGCGTGGACACCGCATCCGGAACCGTTCCGCAGCAGGCCATTCTCGATCGGGTGGACGCGGACACCGTGGCGGTAGCCATGGTGCACGCCTCCAACGTCACCGGTGGCTTGAACGATATTACCGGACTGGCCGACGCGGTGCGTGCAATCGCCCCGGCCGCACAGATCATTATCGACGGCACACAATATGTGCAACATGGCGGCGTCGACGTCGACGCGCTTGATGTCGACGGCTACATCTTCGCCGCCTACAAGGTGTTTTCCAAGGTCGGGGCCGGATTCGCATACGTCTCACCGCGGCTCGCGACGGCCAGGCATCCGCGACTGGCCGGCAAGTCCGAGACCGAGTGGGACCTGGGTACCCGCGACGCCGGCAACTACGCCTGCTTCCGCGAAGTCGTGAGCTACCTCGAATGGCTGGGAGCGGCCGTCGACCCGGAATGCGGCAGTGACTCGCGCACACGCCTCGAGGCCGCCATGCGAGGCATCGTGGCGCATGAGACGGCGTTGAGCGAACGGCTTCTGGCCGGGCTGGCGAAGATGCCGATTGCCCGCGTACTCGGCGACCCGATGGCCGGCCCGGATCGCCAGGCCGTATTCGCCATTGCGCTCGACGGCGTCGATCCGGGCGATATCGTTGCACGACTGGCGCAGCGAAGAATCGTCATTCACGACCGTGTTAGGGACGCGTTTTCGGCGCATGTTCTCGAGGCCCTTGCCGCCGAAAGCGCCCTGCGCGTGTCGCTGGCGCACTATAACACGCTCGATGAAGTCGACCGTTTCCTGGCCGTACTTGATGAAACCGTCGGCGAAGCATAGCGCCTGGAGTCCGATTCCCTTGGGTCCATCAGCCACCGTGCAAGACGATCAGTGGCGCGTCGGCATCGACACCGGCGGCACGTTTACCGACGTGGTGGCCGTCAACTCGGCGTCGGGCGACCTGGTCCACCACAAGGTCCACAGCACACCCGCTAAGCCCGAGGACGCCGTGGTCAACGGCGTACTGGAGATCGCGCAGCGCGGCCATTTCGGCGGCGACGATATCACCCTGCTCGTTCACGGCAGTACGGTTGCCACCAACACGGTCCTGACCCGCACGGGAGCCCGGGTGGTCGTCATCACGACCGCTGGTTTTCGCGATATCCTTCAGATCCGGCGACAGAACCGGCCGCAACTGTACAACCTGCGCGCCCGGCGCCCGGACGGACTCGTCCCGCGCTCGCGAATCCTCGAGATTGCTGAGCGTTCACTCTACGACGGCAGCGTCCTGGTGCCACTCGAGGAGGTAGAACTTGATCGCATCGAGGCCGAGCTTCGCGAGATGCAGGTCGATGCAATCGTTGTCGGCCTGCTCAACAGCTACGTCAATCCCGCTCATGAACGGACTCTCGGGGAGCGCCTGCGCAGCGCGTTTCCTACGACCAGCGTTTGCCTCTCACACGAGATCTCCTGCAGCCAGGGTGAGTTCGAGCGCTTCAGCACGGCCGTGTTGAACGGGTATGTCCAGCCCGCCGTCACCGGGTACCTCGGCCAGCTGGAGACCAAGCTCACGGACTGCGGCGTGCATGCCCCGCTGTTCGTCATGAAGTCTAATGGGGGCGTCGCCGCCGCCGTGGTCGCCTCGCAACGCAGCGTCGAAATGCTGTTGTCCGGTCCGGCCGGCGGCGCTGTCGCCGGCGCGGCGCTGGCGCAGCAGCATACCTGCTCCAACGTCATCACCGCCGACATGGGCGGCACAAGTTTCGACGTCGCCGTGATTCACGACGGCACGGGCGTCTACACGCAGGAACGCAACTTCTCCGACCAAACCATTCAGCTGCCCATGATGGACATTGAGACCATCGGCGCCGGCGGCGGAAGCATCGGCTGGGTCGACGCGGGCGGCGCGCTGCGGGTCGGTCCGCGGTCGGCCGGCGCGGAACCCGGCCCGGCCTGCTACGGTCGCGGCGGCCACGAGCCCACCGTGACCGACGCCAACCTTGTTCTCGGCCGTCTCGCCCCGCATTCGTCCATGGCGGGCGGCATCGAGTTGGACATCGCGGCGGCGCGCGATGCGATCGACATCATTGCCACGCCGCTGGGACTCAGTCGCGAGGCGACCGCGGAAGGCATGTTGAGCGTTGTCAACGCCAACATGACGGCCGCCATTCGCAAGCTCACGGTTGAGCGCGGTCACGATCCAGCCGCATTCGTGCTCTGCCCCTGCGGCGGAGCCGGGCCGTTACACGGCGCCGGACTGGCGCGCGAACTGGGAATCGGTGAAGTTGTCATTCCCGTGATGCCGGGCGTCTTTTCCGCTTTCGGCCTACTGCTTTCGGAGTTACGCGAAGAGAACCTGCACAGTCAACTCGGCCTGCTCACCGATATGCTTGACGAACTTCCCGCGGTGTTCGACCGGCTGCTGGTCGAGCCGCGGCGGCGCCTGGCGCTGGCCGGCATGACGACCGACCGCGTCTCGCGTCGTTTGCGCCTGCGTTATCTCGGGCAGGGCCACGACCTGGCGGTCACGCTGCTGGACACGCCGCTCGAACTGGCGGCGATCGAGGACGCCTTTCACGCCGTCCACCGCGACGCCTACGGCTACGATTTCCCGGGGGATGCCATCGAGGTCGTCGCGGCCTGGGTCTCCGCTACGGTCCATATCCAGGATACGGTCCTGCCGGCCTGGCCCGAGACCTCCGCACCGCAACCGGTGGGAACGCGCCGGGTGATCTTCGACGCCGTCGAACACGATACACCGGTCTATGACCGCGCGGCACTCGGCGCGGGCTCCTCGATGAATGGCCCGGCCATTATTGAGCAACCGGATACCACCGTCGTGATCCATCCCGGTCAGAACCTGGTCGTCGACCGTCTCGGTCAGATCCTGATCGATACGCGAGGTAAGCGTGCGAACTAGTATCAATCCAGTAACCCTTGAAATCATGCGCAACCGCTGGCGCGGCATTGCGGAGGAAGCCTGTGCCGCCATGATCCGTTCCAGCTATTCTCCGAATATTCGTGACCGGTTCGACTGCTCGACGGCGCTGGCCACGCTCGATGGCGAGATCGTGGCCCAGGCCGAGATCGGAACGCCGCTA
>CAUZBA010000321.1:0-4268 GCA_963577635.1 Phycisphaerae bacterium | reverse complement strand
CCTTTGGCGCGCGCGGACGCGAGAAAGTGCGTATCGGAAAGCGGCAGGATGCTCGCCTCGCCGAGAAACGACCCTGAGCTGTCCCAGGTGGTTACCCCTTCACGTTGCGGCCATGTGAGACCGCCGTCGACTGACCGAAGGCGCCACGCGGTGGCGCGCGGCCCGTTCGGCTCGTCACCCTCGAAGCGTTTGGCTCCGAATTTGAGGAGGCTGCCGTCGCTAAGTTCGATGAAATTGCGCATCGTCCGCATGGGGTGGCCGTACTGGATTGTCTTCCACGTGATGCCGCGATCGGTCGAGCGGTAAAGCACATCCGGCGACGCTTCGGTCTGGATCAGCACCGTCGCGCCGTCGGAAAGACAGTGCATCTCCTGCTCCTTACCTGGAATCGGATCGCCCTGCATCTGCACCTTCTGCCAGGTCGCGCCGTCGTCGTTCGAACGATAGACGACCGTTCGTTTGTCCTGGAAGTTGCATAAAAGCAGCTCGCCGTCGTCAAAACGCGACATCGCGCCCTTGTAGGCCGTGACGTGAAATCTCTCTGCCTTTTGAAGCTGCCAATAAGCCACCTGCTGCAGACTTTTACCGGTGAAGCCCGTGATTCCCGACACGTATTTCGTGTAATCGTGCGGTTCGGCGAAGACCGGGGCCGCAGCCGGTTCGACGCGCTTCTCGTCACCGGGTAGCGCCCAGCGGACGACTTCCGTCACCGAATCGTTCACGTGCGTTGTTTCTTCGTATCCCTTGATCGTGTATGACGTCAGGATCGTGCCGTCGTCCAGCCGCATCGAAGTCGGCCATCCAAAAAATTCCGCCAGCGAGTGGGCAAGCTGAATCGGGTGCTCGATGTCCCAGGTCGTGCCGCCATTGGTGGCGATGACGGCGTAGATGCCCCTCGGTACTTCGTGCCGGGCATACGTGCAGAGGATCCGCCCGTCGCCGAGGTCGAGCAGTTGACCGTGGATCTCGCCGGAGCTCAGCAATTCGCGCGGGGCCGACCAGGTCGCACCCGCGTCGCGAGATTCGACCAGGACGGTGCGCGGCGGATTGGTTCGACGCGTCGCCGCCAGCAGGTGTGACCCGGACATTGCCAGAATGGACGCCTCGTGCAAGGTCGGTTGCAATGCCTCCCAGTCGATGTCGTCGTTGACGTAGAGATCCTCTTCCGCAAGCACCTCCAGCGGTGACCAGGTCATGCCCTGGTCATTGGATCGGGTTCGCCAGTTCCGGTGGCTCACTCGCGCGCCGCCCGACATCTGCCGAAACCCGGTCGCGATCCCGTACAGTGTCGCGGGCGGCGCCTCGTAACCCGCGTGCCAGTCGGTGTGCGATCCGTAGATCTCGAGGGTTCCATCCGCCTGCGCGACGATGCCGCGAACCGCGCCCGTGGCGGGACATTCAAGCCGCTGCCACGACGTGCCGCCATCGGACGATCGATACATCGTGCCGGTGTGAAGTAGCAGTGTGCCGTCCGCCAGACCGACCAGCGCGGCCCCGCTGCCGAACAGCTCGTCGCCCCGGGTCTCGATCTGTCGCCATGACCGGCCCTCATTGTCCGAACGCCAGATGGAAACGCGCTGCAGCTCAAGGCTGCCGGTGTGAGGCGATGCAATAAGGGCACCGTCGGGCAGGCGGGCCAGCGACGTCGCGTACAGTCCCCGTCGACCAATGCGGACACGCGCGGCCGGCTTGAGCGACTCAAATATAACCGGCATGGGATTCACCTCCTGAGCATGGGATGGCATTGCAGGATGCGACACGACCAGCGCGACCACGACGATCCACTGCCGGCTCGCGACAGCAGGGCTTGAACATCGCACAACGCTGGTCGTTGAGAAGCGGTTGCGCCGCAGCATGGCCACTACGATATCAAGACGTGTCGATATCAGGACGTGTCGTCGCTTCGAGTCGACTTGCGACTCTCATCACTTGCGACTTGCGACGCCCGACCCGAGGGTCGGGCCGTCAGGGGGCCGGAGCGGCGGGATCCTGAGCCGCCTGCGACGTCAACTTTTCGATAAGCATCCTGGCTCGCTCTTCGATGGGGATTTCCCCTGCCTCCGCGGCAAGCTGAGCGGACTCGTTCAACAGTTTGAGGGCCTCATCGACCGAGGCTTCGTCGCTACTGCCCATCAAAACGCGGCCAAGGTACAGGCAATGGGGAGACGAACGTTCCAACTGGAGGGCGTGGCGCAGCGTCATGACAGATTTATCGACGTTGCCCTGGCGGAAGAGGACCCAGCCCATCGTCGCCTGCGCTCGGGCGCTGTCAGGGTCCGCTCGAACGGCAGCGTCGGCGAACTTGAACGCCTGGTCGGCGCGGCCCGGTACCTCGGCGAGGATCCAGGCCAGCCCGCAGAGGGCGGCGACATCCCTGGGTGCCTTTTTCAGGATCTCTTGATAGATCTTGTGCGCGGCCATCTTTCCCTGTTTGGTCTGGTGTAATGCCATGGCGAGGGCGCGTTCCGTCGGCAGCCGGTTGGGCGAATACTGCTGCAACTGTGATTCAATCTTGTTCAATCGAGTGATGGCCGATTCAGCGTTCCCAGTCCGGATTTCCAGATCCGCGATTGCCAGGGAAACCAACACGTCGTTCTCGGCGTCGCGCGCCTTTTCGAGCAACGCCTGTGCCTTTTCGGCGCCCAGGCCCGAATGGAGGTGCTTGTTGACTCGATCGATCTGCTGATAGGTCTTGCAGCCGGCAAGTGCCGTGCCGTATGCGTCGTGGGCCTCGGTGCTTCGACCAAGGCGAGCAAGGGACCAGCCCCGCACGGCGTGGAGTAGAGGGTCTGCTTCCAAGAACTCGCTGTGCTGACCCATCAGCGATAGCGATTCGTCGAACTGTCCGGCCTTGTTCAGTTCGACGGCGGCGCTGCCTAACGTCGTGGGGGACGGATCGAGTTCGAAGATCCTTTTCAGGTGGAGGCTTGATTCGGATCGGTTGGCCTGCCGCCTGGCCAGTTGTGCCAGCAATCGAGGCCAGCGAGAATCGTCCGGGAACAACCGGGCCGACTCTTCGAGCAGCTTGCGCGCCTCCTCGATTCGATCCGTTCGCACATAGAGATCTCCCAGCTGATCCAGTGCCTCAACCTGCGTTGGATCCTGCCTCACGACGAACTCCAGCTCCTCGATCGCCGCATCGATGTCACCGTCCTTGAGCAATTCCATGGCCAGAATTTCTCGGGCATCCAGCAAGCTCGAGTTGAGCTCGATGGCGCGCCGAAGCGCCTGTTTGGCACGGGCACCACGGCCTCCCACGCCGGCGAGCATGCGGCCGATGTGGAAGTGAATCCGTCCATCTCGGGGCGAGAGCATCGAGGCCTGTTCCAGCCTGGCGACGGCCTCGTCAAGATTGCCTGCCATCGTGGCAAGGTCGGCTTCAAACAGGTACGTGGACGTGGAGGCACCGCTCGTTCTAATGATGTTTTGAACCACATCACGGGCTTCGTCCGCGTTGCCCAGAAATATCAACAACCTGGCGAATCCCTCTGCGATCTGGTGATCGACCGGGAAGCTCTCGTACAGTTGACGGTAAAGCGGCTCGGCCTTGTCTGGCTGGCCTGAAGACTCCAGCCTGGCGGCCAGAACGCGAGTGGCATACTTCGTCGGGGAGTCGTCCACGGCCCTGGCCTGCTCATACGCGACGATCGCGGTATCCATCCCCTTGTGTTCGGCCAGGTAATGGGCCAGACCAATCCACTCGTCTACGTTCGCCGCATCTTCGCGATCCTGAACGTATTGCTCCAGGATATCGCGACCCGCGTCCACGTCTCCCGCGGCCGCCTCGACACGGGCCGCCAGGATCGTATTGCTCAGATCCTTGCCGTGATCGCGGATCAGTTCTTCAAGGGTTCGGCGCGCTTCGTCATGCTTGCCGAGGTGGCCCAGCAGCTGGATAAGACTTCGCCGGTTTCCCGCGTCGTCGGGGTACTTTTCGGCCCACTGCTGGCGACGCTCCAGTGCCACCAGCTTGCTCCCAAAACGCTGCTCATACTGTGCGTATTGGTTGCGGATCGGGGCATTGTCCGGGAGCAGGTCATGGACGCGGTACATATGCTTCAGAGCGTCCTTGTGTTCGCCACGATCACCGTGCACCGCGGCCAGTAAGCGGATCGCGGCCGAATCCTGTGGCAACAAATCCACCGTGCTAAGCGCAGACTCGAGAGCCGCGTCGAGATCACCTGATTCTCGCTGGGCGTTGGCAAGCGTCATCCAATTGTTGGCCAGGACGGACTGCATCGCTGCCACGCGTTCGTCATCGGGATCGT
>CAUZBA010000320.1:0-4278 GCA_963577635.1 Phycisphaerae bacterium | reverse complement strand
CGCCGCCAACGACGCTGGAGCGGCGCTCGGCGGCTGTTTCTGGCTGTGGAATACGGTGATGCGGAATCCTCGTTCGTACCGCTTCGAGCACGCCTATTTCGGCCCCTCGTACGACAACACCCAGATCCAGGCCGCGATCGACGCAACATTGAACGGCGACAACGGCGTGGAGGTGAGAAAGGTCGACGACCCCTCGGTCCACGCCGCCCGGTTGATCAGCGAGCAGAAGATCATCGCCTGGTTCCAGGGCTCCATGGAAATGGGACCCCGTGCACTGGGCAACCGCTCAATCATCACCGACCCGCGTGGCTCGGAAATGAAGGATCTGCTCAATGCCAGGGTCAAGTTCCGGGAGGCCTTCCGACCCTTCGCCCCCAGCGTCCTGGAAGACCGCAGCGGCGACTGGTTCCAGACCGATTATCCGTCCCCCTATATGATCCTGGTGTATGATGTATTATCGAAAAAGAGGGAAATCGTGCCGGCGATCACCCACGTCGACGGCACCGGCAGAGTCCAGACCGTCAGCAGAAAGCACAATCCCCGTTACTACAAGCTCATCGAAGAGTTTGAGAAAATCACCGGTGTGCCGATCGTTTTGAACACCAGCTTCAACATCCGCGGCAAGCCCATCGTGAATACGCCGCGCGAGGCGATCGAATGTTTCATGAACACCGGAATCGACGCCCTGTTTCTTAACGACTACCTGCTGATGAAACGTCAGCCGTCCGTCGCCAAGTCGATGACCCGCGAGCAACTGGTCAAAGCGCACGCGGCGGCCGCGGCGGCGGATAACGAGGTGAGCTAACCACCAGGTGGGATCCATGCGGCTCGCACAATGCGATGCCGCCAGTTCGGTTCGACTTTCGCCAACTGACCGGGAAGGGAAGGGAAGGGAAGGGAAGGGAAGTGACATGACTGATGTACTGATCGTCAATCCGCCGTCGCCTGACGGCCACATCTACATTCGTGACATGTGCCGCTGGGGGCGCAAGAGCCGCGAAAAGATGATCTGGCCCCAGTCGTCGCTCGCTTACATCGCGGCGATGGTGCCGGACGACATGACGGTGCGCATCATCGACGCGATCGCGGAGGAGATGTCGCCGGACGAATTCCGCGCCGAGATCAACGTCGAGAAGCCCCGCTTTTACGTGACCTACATCACGGGAACCACCTTCGACATGGATGCCAAGGGCGTTCAGTGGGCGAAGGAGGTCGACGCCACCACCATCGCCGTAGGCACTCACGTCTCGGCCGTGCCGCAAAACACGCTCGACCTGCTTGCGGAACTAGATATCGTGATCCGGCACGAGCCCGAGATGACGTTTCGCGACATCATTGATCTGACGCGATCCGGCCAGCCACTCACAGCGTGCAAGGGAATCGCGTATCGCGACGCGGAGGGCAGTACTGCGCTGGCACCCGATCGGCCGCTGATGAAAAGCCTCGACGAACTGCCCATCCCCAAGCAGCATCTGCTGCCTCTGGACAAGTACCGGATGCCGTTCTTGGGAAACCGGTATGTCTGGGTTCTGACCAATCGCGGCTGCCCCTATTCGTGCACCTACTGTTTCGAAGGGGTCGTGTGGGGCAAGAGTGTTCGCTACCGGTCTGCCGAGCACATCTACAAGGAACTCGAATATCTCGCCGAACACAACGTCCGCAACGTCCTGTTCCTGGCGGACCTGTTCACCTACGATCGCAAGGGCGTCATGGAACTCTGCGATCTGATCATCGATCGCGGCCTCAAACTTCGCTGGACCTGCAACAGCCGGGTGGACACGATCGACGAAGAGCAACTGATCAAGATGAAACAGGCCGGCTGCTGGCTCGTGGCCTTCGGGATCGAGTCAGGCTCCCAGAAGGTGCTCGACAACGTCAAGAAAGACGCCAAGGTCGAGGACGCGGTCCGAACGGTCAACCTGTGCCACAAGCACGGCGTCAAGACGTGGGGCTATTTCATCATGGGCCTTCCCGGAGAGAACAGCCAGACCGTTCGCGAAACCATTGATTTTGCCAAGAGCATCCCGCTCGACATCGCACTGTTTCACGTGGCCATGCCCTATGCGGGAACGGAATTCTATTTCCAGTCCGTGGCCAACGGCTGGCTCAATACCAGCGACTGGAAACATTTCGACATGAACGACTCGTCCGTCGTCGGATACGACGATTTCAGCGCCCAGGAGATTCTCAAGGCGACGAAACAGGCATTTCGTGAGTTCTATTTCAGGCCAAAACAGATGTGGCGCATGAGCAAGATGCTGCTCGGTTCGGGCGACCTGCGGATGGTCTGGGATGTGTGCAAGAACTTCCTGCGCTGGATCTACTCCCGCAGTGAAGACCGGGTCGCCGAACGACCACAGGACGAAGCCGCCCGGCTCGTTGACACGATCAACCCGGACGATGCCCGCGGGGCCCTGCACACACTGCCCGTGGTCGAGGCGCCGCGGACCGACGCGTCCACCGCCAAACCACGCCACCAGGGCGTAAAGGACGCCACCAGGCGCCAGGTTGAATCGATGAACTGACCGATCGAATCAGGATCGTGGCAACCCGCCGCATCCCGCGACACCTTGCGGGGCGCCTTCGGACACGCCGTCAGGACAATCGGTCCACCGGACCAGACATTCCTCTTCATCGACCGCTGCAAGCATGACCGCCATCCTCGGCATTTCGGCTTTCTATCACGATTCGGCCGCCGCCCTGGTCGTCGACGGCAAGATTGTCGCCGCGGCCCAGGAAGAGCGATTCACGCGCAAGAAGCATGACCACGAGTTTCCCGCCAATGCCATCGATTATTGCCTCGAAGTCGCCGACCTGACGCCGCACGATCTGGATTACGTCGGTTTTTACGACAAGCCCCTTCTCAAGTTCGAGCGACTCCTGGAGACCTATCTGGCATTCGCGCCCCAGGGATTTCGGTCGTTTGCGCAGGCGATGCCGCTCTGGCTGAAGCAGAAGCTGCACCTTCCCAGAGAGATGAGGAGCGCGCTGAAGGGCGCATACACCAAGAGGTTCATTTTCACCGAGCACCACGAATCGCACGCGGCTAGCGCATTTTTCCCGTCGCCGTTCGATGAAGCGGCCATTCTCACCCTCGACGGCGTCGGCGAGTGGGCCACGGCAAGTTGGGGCGTCGGTCGGGGTAACAACATAGAGTTGACCCACGAGCTGACCTTTCCCCACTCACTGGGTCTGCTGTATTCGGCGTTCACGTACTTCACCGGGTTTCGCGTCAACAGCGGAGAGTACAAACTGATGGGGCTGGCGCCCTATGGCGAGCCGAAGTACGTCGACCTGATCCTCGACCATCTGATCGACCTGAAGGAAGACGGCTCGTTCCGCATGGATCTGTCATATTTCAACTATTGCCAGGGCCTGACGATGACGGGCCCGAGAATGAGTAAATTGTTCGGACGACCGCCGCGAAGCGCCGAATCGCCGATCACTCAGAATGACATGGACATCGCCGCTTCGATCCAGGTCGTCACCGAAGACATCATGCTCCGTGCCGTCCGGCACGTTCACGCCGAGACCGGGGTGAAGAATCTCTGCCTCGCCGGAGGGGTCGCATTGAACTGCGTAGGCAACGGCCGAATTCTGCGCGAAAGTCCCTTCGAAAACCTGTGGATTCAGCCCGCCGCCGGCGACGCAGGCGGTGCCCTGGGCGTCGCCCTGTTCGTCTGGCACAAGCTTCTCGACAACCCTCGCCATGCCGTGGGATCGGACCAGCAGATGGGCACACTGCTGGGGCCGAGTTACAACGATGAGCAGGTTCGCAGCTACCTCGAATCCGTGGGCGCCAAGTTCCGGCACATCACCGACGAGAACGAATTGTGCGACCACGTTGCCGATCAGATCGCCCAGGAGAAGGTTGTCGGCTGGATGCACGGCCGCATGGAATTCGGCCCCCGATCCCTGGGCAGCCGCAGCATCATCGGTGATGCTCGCAGCGAAAAAATGCAGTCCGTGATGAACCTGAAGATCAAGTTCCGTGAGTCGTTCCGACCATTCGCTCCTTCCGTGCTCCGCGAGAAGGCCAGCGACTATTTTGAGCTTCGGCCCCGCGACGAGAGCCCCTACATGCTCCTGGTCGCCCCCGTGCAGCGCGACAAGCGGCACGACAACGGAGCGATGGATGGCCACGAGGGTCTGGACAAGCTCAAGGTCAAGCGATCGGTCATCCCGGCGATCACACACGTAGACTACTCGGCGAGGGTTCAGACCATCGATCGACAGCGCCACGGCCGCTTCCACAAGCTTCTGCAGTGCTTCGAGGCT
>CAUZBA010000319.1:0-4306 GCA_963577635.1 Phycisphaerae bacterium | reverse complement strand
CTTCGGAATCGTTATTTGCAATGATTCGAATTTCGTCGAGATCGCACAGGCCATAGCGGCGCAGGGGGCAACCGCGATTTTCATTCCTACGAACAATGCTCTTCCGTCCCACAAAGCGGACGTCGCTGGACTTGCGAGAAACACCGATGTCACACTTGCGAATGAAACCCGCATGACGGTCATTCGTGCCGATGTTGCTGGATATCAAGAGTCGCTTCTTTCCCACCGATCGACATCGATCGTTGCTCCCAACGGAATCGTGCTGGCATCCTCAATACCACTTACCCAATATCTCATTACAGCGGAGATCGAAACGATGTCTCGAGAGACATCTCATTTCTGAATCTCTTCTCTGAAATCTCTGTGTTCTCTGTGGCCAATCCCCTCTTCTATGCGCGCAGCACACGCACGAGCTGATCCGTCACCTGCTTCCACCTGTATCGCGGATTGACGTGTGCGGGCGCCGCCTCGCGGGCACATCGATGTACGCGTCGTCTTCCACCGCCTTGAACATCAATTCCACGAGGTGATCGCACTGCGGCTGCAGCCGGAATCCGCCGCTCTGCTCGAGCGGCTCGAGGTCGCTTGCGATTCGCATCGTAAACGTCTAGCCGGTGAATTCGTCCGTCGGACCGCTGGCGGTATAGATCGCGGGCAGGCCGCATGCGGCGGCTTCCAGCACCGGCAGGTTGAAGCCCTCGACGAACGAAGGCGCCGCCATAACGTCGGCGACCTGATACAGGCGCGCCATCTCTGACGAAGACAGTGTCTGCCCGATGTGCCGCACGCGCGGCCGAACGACGTTCCGCTCGTCGGCGGTCAACTTCTGAATCGTGTCGGTCAGGAACGGCTTGGACGCATACACGGAATCCATGCCCTTCAGGATGAGGCGCACGTGCGGGTGCTTCCGCGCCACAACCGCAAGGCCGCGCATCAGGTCGAGCATGCCCTTGTGCCCGTACATCGCGCCCACGGCAAGAAAGACGAAGGAATGTTCGACACCCGCGTCTCTGCGCCACTGGTCGCGTTCCTGGGGTTCGGGTGGGCGAAACACGTGCTCGTCGAATCCGTGCGGCACGACGTGCACTCTATCGGCCGGCGCGCCGCTGTTGACCATGCCCCGCTTCGACCATTGCGACGGCGTGATCAGCATGACGTTGTTGTCCGCCATGACCTGATCGAGGCTCCGACCGCCGCGGATGAGGAACGGGCGCAGGATGAGGTACTCGGTGACGGCGAACACCGCAGTGCGGCCTTCGGATGCCGGCGCAAAGTCGTACGGGAAGAAAATCCGATACGTGACGTCCGGCGGTTCGCCGTCGGGAATGTCGGACACCGCTCGAATCCGATCCTCATCCGCCGCCGGCAGCAAGTCGGATTCGGGCTTCCACTGCCGGCGGCGTCGCACCTGGCCCGCCCCCAGCATCGCCGTGTCCCGGTGATACAGACGAACGTCATCGCGCCGCAGTATTTCGCGACATTGGTATTGATTCACCAACGACAACGATTGCGGATAGTAACGCCATCCTTCGACAAGCAGTGTCAACGTCGCGGCGCCCATCCGCACCAGGACAAGTTATGTCCGGTCGCGCATTCAACGGTACCGCGTGGTCGGGAACGAAGTATCGGTTCGCGCCCACGCCGCACGGCGCAGATGTTTGACCCCATATGGACCCCCTGTTAGGGTTCGCACCCGGAGCGCCATCCTCATGGATTTCGAAGTTGTCGCCGACACACGTTGCGAACTGGGCGAAGGGCCGATCTGGCACCCGATTGAGAAGCGCGTCTACTGGACAGACATCCACGGCAGACGCCTGTACTGGTTCGACCCCGGCACGGGCGAGCACGCACCGTGCGACTACGAAGATCAGATGGTCGGCGGGATGACCGTGCAGGCCGACGGATCGCTGCTGCTGTTCCGCGAACATGGAAATATCGTCGTATGGCGCCACGACGGTGTGCAGAAGACGATCGTGGAACGGATTCCTGGCGAAGAGAAGCACCGTTTCAACGACGTGTGGGCCGATCCGGAGGGTCGCGTCTACTGCGGCGTGATCGGATACAACGCGGAGATCGGGCGACTCTACCGCCTCGATCCCGACGGAACGCTGACCAAACTTCTGGACGACATCGAAGTATCCAACGGAATGGGTCTGACACCGGACGGTTCCCGCCTCTATTACACCGAGTCGTTAAAGCGTACGATCTGGCAGTTCGACTACGACCGGGCGACGGGTGTGCTGGCCAACCAGAGACCATTTGTGAAGGTGCCGGACGACGGCGGGTTCCCTGACGGCTTGGCGGTTGATGCCAGGGGCCGCGTCTGGTCGGCGCGCTGGGATGGCTGGTGCATGATGTGCGTCGGTGAGGACGGACAGGACGTCCAGTCCGTCAAACTGCCCGCCAAGTGCGTGAGCAGCGCCTGTTTCGGCGGCGACGAGCTTTCGCAGTTGTACGTGACGTCCGCCGGTGGCGAAGACCGCTCGACCAACGGCGAGAGTGCCGGATCGCTGATTCGCGTGGACGCGGGCGTGCGCGGCGGCACGGAATACCTTTCACGCATCGGGCTGTGACATGGAGAATCCCGACATGATCCGACGCGTAGCGATACTCGTCCTGACGTGCGCGGCCGTTTCTGCGCCGGGTTGCGCCGGCCCGCAAGCAATATCGACGCCGGCGTCGCGACAGGCCGGCGCGGCGCTGCCGAGGCCGGTGGCCGACCCGGTCGCCGCCGATGCGCTGACCGTCACCGATCCGCCGCAGGATCGATCCAAGGGAACCCCATCGACGAACGACGACGCCGCGAGCGGCAGGTCCGGCCCGACCCAAGTCGCCAGCAACTCCGAAGGTTCGCTGGTGATCGGTGGTATGGTGGGACAGGTCAACGGGCAACCGATCTACGCCAGCGAAGTCCTCGAGCCATTGGACGACATGCTCACGACGATGGGACGGCAACATTCGCGCGAATCATTTCGCCGCGTGATCGTGCGACCGATGCAGGACGGCACACGAGTAATCCCCGATCGCCTCTGGTCCATCGTGATGAACACACTGATTCTCGCCGAGGCCGAACGGGACTTGAGCGACCAGGAACAGTTCTTCGTGAACAACATGCTCAAGGAAAGGCGCGAGGAGTTGTTGCGCCAATCGCTCGGTTCATTGACATTGGCCAACGCCCGCACGAGGCAGAGAACCGGGCGAGATCTCACCGAGGAGCTCGACGAGCAGCGTAAGGCGATGATCGTTGGGCGGTACGTGCACCAGAAACTCGATCCGAAGCTCAACGTCACGCAACGGCACATCAAACAGTATTACCGCTCCCACGTCGAAGAGTTCAACGATCCACCTGGACGAACGCTACGGATGATTCGCACCAGCAAAGCGCGGCACGCGAACCGGATTGATGAAATGCTCGCGGCGGGCGAGCTGTTCTCCAAGGTGGCTTCCTTGCCCCTGAACGAGAAGAACCCGCAAGAAGCCGGGCTTTATAGCGAGCGGGCCGCGGGCGACCGGATCTTCGGCATCGAATCGCTCAATGAAGCGGCGCTTGGCCTCGCCGAAGGCGAACACTCGCCACGCATCACCGTCGGCAACCAACACGTGTGGCTGTACGTCGAAAAACTCCACCCAGGCCGACAGGTGACTCTCCAGGACGCGCAGCGGAACATCAGGAATCGGCTGCGACAGGTGCAGTACTCGCACCTGTTCAACGAATACCGCGAAAAGCTGCGGAGCGAGGGCAGCTTCACGCCGGTCGAGCAGATGACCGAGGTCCTCGTGGACGTGGCGACGAGCCTGTACGCGGTAGGACCGTGAGGAATGCAGTGGTGGAGTGGTGGAGTCCGCCTGCGGCGGATCTGCGCTTTTCTTCGATATTGGAGTGTTGGGGGAGCGGAGCGTGGGAGGTGGTTTCTTAATCCCACACTTCCCAGATGATTTCACGAGTTTAATAGAACCAACGCGTATTTCAGGCTGTAAAACAAGGTGTTTTCATCACCTCGCCTCAGCCATGGAAGGCCCACCCAATGGGTGAATCACGCAAGGAAGCGTTAAAGCTCGGTTTTGACGGCTCGGCCCGGCTTGAGTTTCGTGGCGCAACGGTCAGCAGTGACACCGGCTTGCTGGCGTACCGTGATGTCGATGACGTGTTCGCGTTGACGGCAACTGCCGACGCGGCGCAGAAGGATTGTCGCACCGGAACCAACATCCGACACTCGCTGACGGCGCTGCTGTGGCAGTCGATCTACAGCCGCCTGGCGGGCTACGACGATCTGAACGACGCCGACCGACTCGCGGTCGATCCGGT
>CAUZBA010000318.1:0-4313 GCA_963577635.1 Phycisphaerae bacterium | reverse complement strand
AAGATCGTGAGGTCTCCTGCATCGAAAACGCTGGCCGGCACCCACTTCTACTACCCATCTGACGGCTACGGCCAGATCAGCCGCGCTGTTGCAACGGCCGCCGTGGACAGTGGCGTTGAGTTACGCCTGAATACAGCGGTCCGCCAGATAGAATTGGGGGATCCGCATCGGATCCATGTGGAACACAACGGTTCACGATCCACCGTCGAGGCCGATTATGTCTGGTCAACCGTTCCCATCGCCGTACTCACAAAGCTTGTCTCGCCTTCACCGCCCGCGGCCGTTCGTGACGCGAGCGCCCACATCGAATCCCGCTCGATGATTCTCATCTATCTTCTTCTCGACCAGAACCAGTTTACGCCTTTTGATGCGCATTACTTTCCCGGATCCGATGTCGCATTGACGCGACTCTCAGAACCCAAGAATTACAGTGGACGACACGAACCCGCAGATCGCACTGTGCTGTGCGCAGAACTGCCTTGTGCCACTGGCGACAAGCATTGGAACATGACGGACGAGTCGCTTGCCGAGGTCGTGCGCGACGCGCTGGCACAATGTGGATTGAAGATTCGCGACTCTGTCCTGAGCACCACGACAAGGAGGCTGACGCATGCGTATCCGATCTATCGGCGTGGATACGAAGTGCACTTCGAGGTTCTGGATCGATGGGCGAGTGAGATCGACCGGCTCCTGACCTTCGGACGCCAGGGCCTGTTCGTCCACGACAACACACATCACGCACTCGCCATGGCGTACGCCGCCGCAGATTGCCTTGATCGATCAGGACAGTTTTGCCAAAGCCGTTGGCTCAACCATCGAAACGAGTTCGAACAACACGTTGTGGAAGATTAGTTCTGATGTCGCAACCGACATTTGAATCTACCGAGGCCGTCCCCGCTACGGCGACCGATCGCAGAGAACAGGCCGCACACACTTGGAATCGCACCAGGGTTCGAATCCGCCATGATCTGTTCGCGTGCGCCCTGCTTACTGCCTTGTGGATCGCGCCCGTCTTCGTCGTCGGTCTGCACGGCGAATTCCCGCTTAACGACGACTGGGCCTACGCCAAGTCGGTGCAGAAGTTTATCGAGACCGGCCAGATGTCACGTGAGGAATGGACCCATATTCCGATCGTCACGCATACGCTAATCGGCAGAGTATTCGTCGAACTCTTCGGTGATTCCTTACAGTTCTTCCAAAGCCTGCGTCTGGTGGGGTTCTTCATGGGTTGGGCCGGCATCATGGGAACCTATGTGCTTTGCAGACAGGTCGGCGCCGGCCTGAACTGGTCCGCATTTGCCGCTCTGCTGTTCGGGTTCAATCCTATTTATTTCAATCTCTCGTACACCTACATGACCGACGTCCCGTTCGCGGCCATGTTTGTCTGGAGCGTCGCGCTGGTGACACGCGGATTCGTGACCGGCAGGCTGTGGTGGTTCGGTGCGGGACTGCTCTTTGCCATCTTGGCAACACTGATCAGACAGTTCGGGCTCGCTATTCCTGTCGGCTTCGCGGCCGCGCTCGTGATTACTCGTCCGATGAACCCTTGGCGCTGGCTCATGGCAATCGCCCTGCCGGTCGGTGTCCTGCTGGCCTACTTCGGGGTGACATGGCTTGTGTACGAAGACAGCCAGGCAATCACCGGCAACGCATATCTGTTTCACCACGTGACCGTGAAGGTACAAGACCGTCTTCCCCTTCTGCTTCTCAAGGGGGGCACATACCACTGGCTGTGCCTGGGCTTTTGTCTCGGGCCATTGGGGTGGCTGCTGGCGCGTGCTTGCGTCTGGACGCGCTTTCGGTTCATTTTGTTAACCTCGGGTCTCACTTTGCTGATCACCGCTGTCATGCTTTGGAAGGGTTGGCATCTGCCCGCCCACAATATCATTCACAATCTGGGGCTCGGCGCCAAAGAAACCATTCCCGGATTCATGACATTGCCGCAGTTGCCAATTTGGATCTGGTGGCTGATCAGCCTTCTCAGCGCCGTCTCGGCATCATGCCTCGTTCTCCTAATGTTGAATTACGTCTTCATGAATTGGCCGGCAAGCCGCAGGAACCACGTTCTGATGCTCCTGTTTGGAACCATTGCGGCGTACTCGACCATCGTCGTGAGGGGGCATTTTGATCGATACATTCTGCCAGTTCTTCCTGTGGTCACGGCGCTGCTGGCGTATCCCGTCCTCGCGATGCGGAAGCCACGGAATCGAGGGGTAGGTGGTGCGATCGTCATCATGCTTCTGTTCGCAACATTCTCGATCGCGGGAACGCGCGATTATGTTGAGCGTAATCGGAATCTGTGGGCGTTGCTTTCGACTCTCATGAATGAAGCTGAAATCAACCCCGAACATATTCACGGCGGTTTCGAATTCAATCGGTGGCATGGTTTTCAAAGATACAACCACGTCTTCTCCGAAGAACTGGGTGTCTTTTTGTGGGTATTCGACGACAAGGATGAATACGTCGTGTCCTATGCCTCAGAGGTTGAAGGGTATACACGAACTGAAAGGCAGATCGTCTATCGTCGATGGCTGCCTCCGGGATCCGAACAGATCAGCGTGTTCCGACGCAACCCAATCGCTTCAGTTCGGGCGGATTCCACGACCGATGCGATGCCGTAGTTCGCTCAGGACGACACTGCAAACAGACGCTTACGGGCAGTCGCCTCGCTCTGGGAAATTGAAATGGGGCACCAATGCTCAGCGACAGCCTCGTCGCTGACTCGATTCATCAATGACGCAGATTAAGACATCCAATGCCTTGGCCACGCGCGTTCTGGGCATAGCCGCAGCGGTCGCAGTCTTCACGTGGAGTTTCGCCGACGGGCGATTTCGCGATGTCGAAGGATATCTGACAGGTTTGATCTGTCTGCCCTGGGCGGCGGCGATCGGCTTGGCCGCCTGGGCTGCGATGGCGCAAACCTCGTGGAGCCGATTCGCGAGGTGGTTCGCGATCGCTCTGCTTGGCCAGGCAGTCGCGCTACAACTGATCGACGCCGGTCCGAAGCTTCATTACCAGCACTACGGATTGGCACCAGAATTCTGGAAGTCTTCGCATACCTGGCTGTTGCTGCTCCTGGTTGTTCAGGCAATGATCGTTCTGTTTGCGATGGCGCGGCGAGGCCACGCCATTCTGAGGGCAATCGTTGAATCGATCGGTTTCTGGCGTTTCGCGACGATCCTGTTTCTGATCTCGTTGGTCAGCGCACCTGTTTCGCGGCACGTTCCCGATTATTTCGTCGAGTTGCCCTTTGCGGCTTTCATCCAATTGCTTAATCTGGCCACGGTGATGCTACTCGTTAGCACCATTCCCGTCGGATCGCAGGCGAAGCTGGTACGCCGAATCGATGGCTGGTTTGGTCAATCTGACGAATCCGCCGGTGGCGGTAGCGTCGGCATCGGCCGCTTTGCATTGACCGGCGCCGTCTGGGTCATGGCACTCGCCGCGTTACTCAACACGGTGTCGTACGAGCGTCATCCGCACATTCAGGATGAAGTAACTTACCTTCAGCAGGCACGAATGCTGGCCAGTGGTGCATTGACCGTGCCGGCTCCGCCCGCCAGGACGCCGTTTGACATCTATCTGATGGAGTTCGGCGGGGACCAATGGTACGGCACGCCACCCGTGGGGTGGCCCGCGGTCCTGAGCCTGGGGGTCGCTGCGGGGTTTCCCTCAATGGTCAACCCTGTTCTCGGGGGATTGAATACGTTCCTGGCCGCCCTGCTTGTTGCGCATCTGTATGACCGTCGTACGGCCAGACTTGTCGTCCTGCTTCTCTGCTTGTCGCCCTGGTATGTGTTCATGGCGATGAACTACATGAGTCACACGGCGTCTCTGACCTGCGCCCTGCTTGCCGCCCTGGGGCTAGTCAAGTCACGCGAGACCCGGCGCGCACCATGGGCATTGGCGGGGGGACTGGCCGTCGGCTACCTCAGTCTTATTCGACCTCTGGAGGGGTTGGTCATGGCCATTTTTCTCGGCCTGTGGGCCATTGGTATCGGCGGGCGACGCCTGACCGTTCTCTCTATCGCGGCCTTCGTGCTGGGAACGTGTGCCATCGGGTCCCTGGTCCTTCCTTACAACCAATACCTGACAGGCAGCGCCACGACGTTTCCCATCATGGCCTATGCAGATGCCCATATGGGGCCCGGAAGTAACGCGTTAGGTTTTGGCGCCGACCGGGGCCCGGGCTGGGCACTTGATCCCTGGCCGGGCCACGGCCCGCTTGACGCCATGGTCAACACCAATCTCAATCTCTTCTCCATGAACGTTGAGATGCTTGGCTGGAGTTTCGGATCGTTCCTCTTTATCGC
>CAUZBA010000317.1:0-4314 GCA_963577635.1 Phycisphaerae bacterium | reverse complement strand
TACTGAAGACACCGATCAGCGACACGACCACCCAGCAGCTCACGGCCGCGTCGGGAAAGAACGGATAGGTGATGCGCATCAGGGCATAACCGCCCATCTTCAGTAGAACACCGGCGAGGATCATCGAGATGGGCGTCGGCGCCTCAACATGGGCGTCGGGCAGCCAGGTGTGAAACGGCGCCACCGGCACCTTGATGGCGAACGCAATGAACGTCAGCCAGAACGCCCAGATGCAAAACAGCCACGGTCGGTTGCCTTCCGAGAACGCGTTGCGCACGATCGCGATGATCTCATTGTGAAAATCGTCGGTCTTCTCCTGGCGAGTCACCAACTCTTCCTGGGCCAGATCCGACAGTTCCTGTCTGTGTTCCGCCCCAGCCTGCTTGAGCATCTGTTCGTCGCTACCGGCGTCTTTCTTGATTCGTTCGTACACGCTCGTGGCCGACTGTCTTCTCGCTGCAATCCCCTCTTCAACGACGATGATCTTGTCACGGTGCGACTCGGTGGCCGACCGCAGTTCGTCACCGGTGCTGCCGGTCAACTCATCTCGGTATGCACCGCGTCCGAACGCCGCCCCCAACGCGTCGGCAAGATCGTCTTCTGCCCCGCCTTCGAGCAGGTCAGCGCCGATCTTTTCAGCAATACGCTGTTCATTCTGTGGCCGCCAGTCGATCGGCCCGACCTCGGGCAGGTCGATCCGGACCGTCGACGGACGGGCGAAGAAGTCGCGCACCTGCGGCGACTGGAGTGTCAGAGCCTGGCGTGACGAAGCCATCGTCCAGACGTTCTTGTTCTGAGCCGCGTCGATCTTCGGCGTCAGAAAGAAGAGGCCGAGCATCACGATCAGGAGGCAGATCGACCCGGCCAGCGTGAACAGGAAAAACTTGATCGCGGCGTATTCCTTCCGCGGGCCTCCCCACACGCCGATCAGGAAATACATCGGCAGCAGCGACACCTCGAAGAACACATAGAAAAGGAACAGATCCAGGGCCAGAAACACGCCGTACATGCCCGTCATGAGGAACAGGTACAGCGCCAGGTAGGCCTTGGTCGCCTTTTCGATCTTCCAGCTCGCCATGACGACCAGCACGCTCAAGGCGCTGGTCAGCAGCACGAGCGGCATGCTCAGGCCGTCCACGCCGGTGCGGTAGAAGGCGTTGATCCCGCCGATCCACAGGACCTCGGACTCGAAGGCCACGCCCGAAAAATCGGCGTGGTAATACTGCACCGCCAGGTAGATGTTGATAAGCAGCGTCACGACCGCCGTGCCCAGTGCCGTCTTCTTCGCCTGCTCGCCGGACGGCAGCAGCAGGCAGACCGCAGCGCCGATCGTCGGAACAAAGATCATCCAGTTGAGTAACGCGGCTTCCATGGTGGAGTCCTATGAGCGGCCGATGTATTGCGACGCGGTGACGACCAGCAGCATCACGATCACCGCCGCCGAGAACAGCAGCAGCACGTAACCGCGAATGCGGCCCGTGTGCGCTCCGCGGAGCATCTGCCCGCTGTTGTGCGCCAGTGTCGCGGCCCCGTTGAACGCCCCGTCCACGATGTTATTGTCGAATTCGCCCGTGCGGAACCCCGCCCAGCGGAATACGGCGGCGGTCAGGTTCACCAAGCCGTCTACAATATAGGTGTCGAACGCTCTGGCAAGATAGGCGATGATCTTGGTCAGGCCCACGGCAAACACGTCGTAGAGCGCGTCGAAGTAGAACTTGTTCCTGGTCCACGCGCAGAGGATGTTGATGCCCGGTATGGCGGCAATCCTGCTGCTGATCGCGAACCCGGGCAGGTAGAGCAGCACGCCCGCGCCGATGGCGATGATCCAGGCGAATCCGTGCAGCAGGGCCGCGTGGGTCTGCTCCATACCGTGATTCGCCTCGATCGCCTCGGCGGTTTGGATGATGACCGGCGCCGCGTTCGGCTCGGAGCCGAGGATCAAACCCTTCCACAGAAACCATCCCGAGACGACCGCCATGAATGCCAGCGCCAACTGGGGAACGACCATCGTCCAAGGTGCCTCGTGAGCGTGCTCGTGGCGGTGCTCATCGCGCGGCTTGCCCAGAAACGTGAGCGTGAATGCCCGGGCCATGTAGAACGGCGTCACGTATGCGATGACGACCGGCCCGATCCAGAAAAGCGCAGACCAGGACCCCATCCACGTCATCGCGTGACCGTAGTTAAAGGCGCCCTGGATGATGCCGTCCTTGGAGTAGTAACCGCTGAGGCCCACAGCGCTGCCGATCGACGCGCCCGCGATCGCCAGCGTGCAGACAAAGAAACACAGCGCCGTGAACGGCATCTTTCGGGCCAGGCCGCCGTAGTGCCGCATGTCCTGCTCGTGGTGCATCGAATTGATCACCGAGCCCGAACATTGGAACAGGCAGCACTTGAAGAACGCGTGGGTGATCAAATGAAACAGCGCGAACGCCCAAGCCCCCACGCCGAGGCCCAGGATCATGTAACCGAGCTGCGACAGCGTCGAGTAGGCCAGCACGCGCTTGATGTCGGTCATCACCAGGGCCATGCAGGCGGCCATGACCAGCGTGATTAGGCCGATCGTCGCGACAAAGACGTGCGCCTCGGGCGTGAGGATCGGGTAGATGCGTCCGGTCAGGTAGACGCCCGCGGCGACCATGGTCGCCGAGTGGACGATCGAGCTGACCGGCGTCGGACCTTCCATCGCGTCGGGCAGCCACGTGTGCAGGGGGAATTGGGCGCTCTTGCCGATGGCGCCGCAGAATAGGCCGATCCCCGCCACGGTCAGCCACATCGGCGGGTCGCTGAGGCTGTGGCCGCTGGCCTCGATCACCTCTTTCATCCGCTCGAACATATTCAGCGATTCGGCTGCGGCGTCGCCGGTTGCGGCGGGTAGAAGAACGTTGCCCCCGAGTTGGTAGAACAGGATCCCGAAGCCGACCAGAAAGCCCGCGTCGCCGATGCGGTTCATGACGAACGCCTTCTTGCAGGCCAACTGCGGCCCGCGGCGCTCGAACCAGAACCCTATTAAAAGGTAGCTGGTCAGGCCGACCAGCTCCCAGAACACGAACAGCATGATGAGCGAATTGGCGGTGACGATGCCGAGCATCGAAAACGAGAAGAGCGACAGGTAGGCGAAGAACAGGTTGAACCGCTTGTCCCCATCCATGTACCCGATGCTGTAAAGGTGCACCAGCATCGAGACGCCGGTCACCATCACGAGCATCGCGCCGGTCAGGCTGTCGTAAAGGATCCCCAGGTAGAGCCACCCGGCAGCGGTGCTCGGCACGGGAATCCAGGGCACGTTCGCGACGATGGGCAGGGACTTGTCCGCGAGTCCCATCCAGGAGAGCAGCGCTACCACGGAGCACGCGAACGCGCCGGCCATGACCAGCGTCGCGAACCAGCCGGCGGCCAGGAACATGACCCGGCGCGTCAGAACGATGATCAGCGCTGAACTGACCAGCGGCGCCAGCAAGGCGATCACCGCGAGCCAGAGAATCAGCGACCGAGCAGCCGTATCGTCCATGATGGTGGCTTAGCCCCTCAGCTCATCGGCCTGCTCGACGTCGATCGAGCTGAAGTTGTTGTAGTAGTTCAGGAAGATCGCCAGGGCCACCGCCGCCTCGGCCGCGGCCAGGACCACGATAAACACGGCGAACATCTGACCGTCCACGCCCTGGTAGGCGTACCGGTTGAAGGCCACGAAATTGACGCCGGCGGCGTTAATGATCAGCTCCACGCCGATCAGGATGCCAATCGCGTTGCGCTTCGTCAGCACCGTGACCACGCCGGCGGCGAGCAGCAATATTGAAACGATGAGAAAGTGAGTAAGGCTGATGTCGAACATTGCAAATCAACCCCGTACGCGCCGTCGTGCCATATACGCCGCGCCGATCATGACCAGCAGCAGCAGAACGGCTGCCACCTCGAACGGCACGAGGAAATCGGTCAGCAGGGAACGGCCAAGGTGCTGCACGTCGGCGGCGGGGACGATCTGCCGCGGTGGCAAGGGCGTGTTCACCAGGGCCAGGATCAGAATCGCCGCGATCGCCACGCCGATGAAACCGCCCGCGACCACCTCCCACGTCTTCGCCGCGAGCTGCGCAAATGGATTCTTGCTGGTAAGCATCACGCCGAACACGATAAGAATCATCGTGCCGCCGGCGTAGACGATCAGCTGCACCGCCGCGAGAAACTCGGCGCTGAGGACAAAATAGAGACCGGCCGCACCGCCGAGGGTCAGCAGCAGATACACGCTCATCCGAACGATGTTCGAAGAGACCACCACGGCCCACGCGCTCACACACGTCAGCCCCGCGAACGCGAAGAACA
>CAUZBA010000316.1:0-4321 GCA_963577635.1 Phycisphaerae bacterium | reverse complement strand
AGCCCGAAGTTGAAGATCGAACCGGGAGCCACCGAGACGATTTACGTGAGCTTCGAAGAAATGCAGCCACGGATCGCCGCGCGACAGATCGATTATTTCACGCTGCTGACCTACAACGCGCCACGGACGCAGACCGTTCTGGTCGGCCCGCTCACGCTCATTCGCGCCGGCGCCTGAGCGCGATCGTTTCTGTGATGCACCAACCGAATCTGCTTACGACCGCCTGGCTGTCGCATCCGCGCCCGCGAGACTACGTGCTGGTCACGTTCATTCTCCTGCTGGTGTTGCTCGCACTTCGATCGTTTCACCCGGAGCCGGTCGTCGGCATCGCCTGGGACCAGGCGAAATACCTGGGTACGGCCAGGACGTTTCCGTTTCACACCCTCTACAACAACGAATTGTGGCTGATCCACGGGCCGGGATTCCCGGCATTGATCCGGCTGGGATCGCTCGTTCTGGATGACCACGCGGCGGCCATCTGTGTTTCGATCGCGATGGCGGTCGTCACGTTCTGGGCGATCGGCATCGTGGGGAAGGTCCTTCGGCTGGGCCGAACCGGCGTGTTGCTGGCGCGGATGTTCCTGGTGCTTCACCCGATCTACTTCGTTTACGCGCAAGAAATCTCCAAAGAATCCGCCATGGTCGCTCTGTACGCGATGTTGCTGGGCGGGCTCATGAACAGCATGTGCGGCAGCGGGCGGGGCCGCTGGCTGGCCGCCATCGCCGGAGGTTATTTCGCGCTGACGGTGGATCAGCACGTCCCGCTGGTGCTGATCAGCCTTGGTCTCGTGCGAGTCGCGTGGCCACAGCGCACCCGGCGGCTAGGATTCATACCCCTGATCCCGATGTTGTTGATCTGGGTTGCCATCCTCGCCGTGCGCCTGATCCGATTCACTGGTGACGGCCTCATTCCGATCGGCATCGACGGGATGCCTGAAGAGGCCGAGCACCTCGGCCTGATGCAGGCCATCTTTCCGAACACCTCGGTCCAGTCCGCCGACCTGGAACTGACCAACTTCAAGGGGTTCCGGGCCAATCTCGCAGAATCCGGATCATTCTGCACACTGTTCTTCTGGCTCCGCAAGCTGCCGAACGGACTTCTCTACTGGCACGGCGCCCTGGTACTGCTCATTGTTCTGGGAGCGGTTCGTGTCTGCTTCTTTGAGAACCGACGTCGCAGGTGGTTCGGGCTGGGCATGATCCTGTCGACAGCCGTTCTGTTCGGCGTGCCCATGCTGATCAAGCCGCAGGTGCGGTATGCCCTTCTCGCCGTGATCCCGATGGCCTGCCTCGTGGCGATGAACGTTCGATGGTTCCCTCGCAGATTTATGAGCGGGCGCCCGGTGTGGTGGGCGATCGCCGTCTGCGTGGTCGCGGCCGGCGCGGCGGAACTCACGGCACCCTCGAAACTGCATTTCACTCTGTCTCGCCCGCTGGTGGTCGAAGCGCAGGCGGTGGCTGATTGGTTTGAAACCCATGAGACGCGAGCTGTCATGGCCCAGGTCGGATACCCACCGGAACTGGCGTACTTGACGGACAGGCGCATCCTGGGTCTGCCCGAAGATCCCAAGCTCCTGGACGAAGCAATCCGGACCTTTGACGTCTCACACATCGTGGTCGGCTCGGCAGACGGGTGGCGATGGGACCACCCGAATCGTTCCGCCGTCGTGAATTCCGAGACGATCGACACCATTCTTGCGCAACCGGATGCGTTTCAACCCGTGGCGGATGTGCTGCAGCCTGCCGTCACGGGCCGCGCCGCCGATCTATTTCTCATCTTCCAGGTCGATAAGAGGTGGTTGCAGGATCCATGAACCAAGCGAGTGTTCCTTCGGGCTCGTGGCTCTCGCATCCACGCCGCCGCGACTACTGGCTGATTACGTTCATTCTCCTTCTGGTGTTGCTCGCGCTGCGTCTGTATCTCCCGGTTGGTACCGTCGGCATCAGGTTCGACGAGGCGAAATACCTGGGCGTCGCCAGGAATCTTCCACAACACCACCTCCCTCTATAACGACGACCTGTTCCTGATTCACGGTCCGGGCTATCCGGCATTGATCCGGTTGGGCACGCTGGTGATGCCCGACCACGTCGCCGCCATCTGTGTGTCCATCGTCCTGTCAGCCGTCGCGTTCTGGGCGATCGGGCGCATTGCGAAAGTTCTTCGAGTGGGTCGAACCGGCGTGTTGTTGGCGCGGATGTTCCTCATTTTTCAGCCGCTGTATGTGGCGATCGGGTAGGAGCTCTCCAAAGAATCAGCCATGATGGGTCTTTCCGAGGTGCTGCTCGGCGGATTCATGAGCAGCATTGGCGGCAGCAGGCGGGGCCGCTGGCTGGCCGCCGCGGCAGGCGGGTTTTTCGCGTTGACGGCTGATCAACACGTCCCGCATCTGCTGATCAGCCTGGCCGTGGTGCGATTCGCGTGGCCGCATCACACACGGCGGCTGGGCTTCGTCACGCTGACGCCCATGCTGGTGATCTGGATTGCTCGTGGGTTCGAACTTAACCTCCGGCTCGTGATATCCTGTTCACGACCTGATGCCTCAAACACCACCCAACATTCTGCTACTGATCAGCGACAACCAGCGGCTCGACACGCTGGGGATCATGAATCAGACCGCCTGCCGGACGCCGACGTGGGACCACATGGCCCGCGAAGGGGTTTTGTTCGATCATCTGCGGACGACCAATCCCGTCTGCTCGCCGGCGCGGGCGTCGCTGTTCACGGGCTTGCGGCCCCACCAGGCCGGCATGCCGACGATCGGCTTCGACTATGCGGAGAACGACGACGGAACCGGCGGCGACCGGGCGCCTCGCCTCAACGTGCCGCCCTTCTCGCTGCACCTGCGCGACGCGGGCTACGAGACAATCTACGCCGGCAAATGGCACCTCGGGGAACACAACATCGGCCAATGGTTCGACGCGACGGCAGCGACGGATCAGGCGTTCCGAGACTACACGCAGTTTTGCCACGTGCACGGTCTTTCGGACGGTTATGTCTTCCACGATGAGAATCGCAGCAAGCCGTTCCGATCGAAGCACTACCCCCACATGAGCATTCCGCGGACCGGTGTATTCCATCTGCCGGACGACAAGGAACAGAATTTCTGGATCCTGTCGCGCGCCGCCGAGCTGCTAGCCGTGCGCCGCGCCGACCGGCCGCTGTTCATGACGCTCAGCTTCGAGGGCCCGCACCCGCCCATGGTCGTGCCGCGCCGGTTTCACGACATGTACGACCCCAGCGCCATCCCGCAGCCCGACAACTGGGGGCCCACCGCCGCAGAACCGAGCTTCCTCGCGGACAGTTACTACCGCAGGCAGTGGCGAGAAATGGGAGAGGACTTCGACGCATGGCGGAAGTCGTTCGCCGTCTACTGGGGTTACGCGACGTATATCGACGAGTTGTTCGGCCGTTTTCTTGACCTCTGCGCCGAGGCGGGCGTGCTCGAAAACACGCTCGTGGTGATGCTGTCCGACCACGGCGAAATGCTCGGCCAGCACGGCCTCAACCAGAAGATGTGTCCCTACGAGGAGAACCTGCGGGTGCCCTGCGTGATGCGCCTGCCCGGCGTCATCGCCCCGGAGTCACGCTGCACGACGGACGTGAGCATGATCGACCTGGCACCGACCATTCTCGCGGCCGCCGGTGTCGAGACTGGACCGCTGAACATGGAAGGCGAGAACCTGCTGCCCTACCTCACCGGGCAAACGCCGCCGCCCGACCGGCGTGACTGCTTCAGCCAGTGCGATCTGACGCCATTCGAGCAGACCTGGCACGGTGTCGAGAACTGGCGCCTCATCGTGCGCCGGCCGTGGAAATACGTACTTCACCAGAACGGCGAGACCGAGCTCTACCAAATCGAGAATGACCCGAAGGAAACCAGGAACCTGGCGGGCACGCCTCAATCCGACGGAATCCAGGCCGAACTTCACGAAGCCCTTCTCCAGACCGCACAGCGCACCGGGGATCAATTTCTCGAAAAACTAAACGCGCCGAGCGCATGACGATCCGCACTTGGCGACCGCACGCCACTTGATTTCCGGTACGACGGTCCGCTGGTGCGACTCCAAGAACAGTGGGCTTCAAGACACTCAGGCATTTCGACCGCATCAACGTCGTTGGCACTTCTAGAAGCGGGAAAACCACGTTCGCCCGAGAGCTTGCCAGACTCCTCAAGCTTCCATGCTACGAAATGGACCAGTTATTCTGGAAGGCGGATTGGCAGGAATCATCCGATGACGAGTTCATCCAGAAGGTACGAGACGTCACGTGTCAGCCACGGTGGGTCCTGGACGGCAATTACACGCGAGTCATCCCGGACAA
>CAUZBA010000315.1:0-4336 GCA_963577635.1 Phycisphaerae bacterium | reverse complement strand
TGAGCCGTGTCGGTCCGGTCGAGTTCCTGCGACGGCCCCTCGAAGCAGATCCTGCTCAGATCCATGCCGAGCAGGTCGTCGGCCTCGGCGAAGGTCCGGGCCGCGGCCTCGGAGTTGTCGCGCCACGCGCGACCCATGCCGACGTGCTGGGCGCCTTGCCCCGGGCAAAGAGTGATTACACCCATGAGTGCGTCCGTGTGCGGATCGAAGTGCCGAAGTGTTGGTGGACGGTAGAGCAAGAGAGCAAGAGAGCAACAGAGCAGGGAAAAGGAGCCGGACCACCTTCCTGCTCTTCCGCTTTCCTGCTCTTTCGCTCTTTTCCGCGCCAATACACCATCAATCAATCACTCCAATGATTCATAAACGCCACAGGCTCGACGCCCAGGTCAGGCCGCCGCCGAGGCCGACCATGAGCACCAGATCGCCTTCGTGCAGTCGATCGGCTTCCATGAGTTCGTTGAGGCATATCGGGATGCTGGCGGCGGAGGTGTTGCCGTATCGGTCGATGTTGCTGTACACCTTCTGCTCGGGCACGCCGAGCTTGTCGATGGCGCTTTCGAGTATACGCTGGTTCGACTGGTGCGGGACGATCATGGCCAGGTCGTCCATACGGATGCCGGCGCCCTCGATCGCTTCCGTGATCGTCTTCTGCAGCGTCGAGACGGCGAAGCGGTACACCTCGCGCCCGTTCATCTGGAGTGTGTTGAAGTTGCCCGAGAAGCCGTCGCGGTCGTCAGGCAGGTCGTCCTCGGTTCTTGCGCAGTAGAGCACCTGCCACGCGGTGCCGTCGCTCGCCATCGACTGGTACAGGCAGCCCTGGTCGGGGTTGTCACTGGCGCTGACCACCACGGCGCCGGCCCCGTCGCCGAAAAGCACGCACGTGCGCCGGTCCGTCCAGTCGACGATGTGGCTGAGCGTCTCGGCGCCGACGACGCCGATGTGCCGGTACTGGCCGGTTTGGATCAGGCCTGTCGCTATATTCAGGCCGTACACGAAGCCGCTGCACGCGGCGCTGAGGTCCACCGCTCCGGCCGGCGTGGCGCCGATCTCCGCCACGACCCGCGCCGACGTGGACGGGCAGCACATCTCCGGCGTGAGCGTCGCGATTATCAGGAAGTCGAGATCGCCGGGCTCCATCGCGGCGTTACTTAGCGCCGCCTGGATCGATGCCACGGCGAGCGTACGCACGGTGGTGGATTCTTCGGCGATGTGGCGCTGCCTGATCCCCGTGCGGCGGCTGATCCAGGCGTCGGACGTATCGACTTTGGCGGCCAGGTCTTCGTTGGTCACGACTTTCGACGGGATCGCCTTGCCAGTGCCCGCCAGGCGCACGCCCGCCGGCTGCGGCCGAGCCAGATGTCTCATGTGGCGGCCCCTTCGGTGGCCCGCGGCCCGTTCAGAATCTCGACGATGGCCTTGTTTACGTTGTGGTTGGCAAATTGCGTCGCCGTGCGGATTGCGGCGGTGAGCGTTCGGGCCTCGCTGCCGCCGTGACAGATGAAGCACATGCCGTCCGTACCCAGCAGCGGTGCGCCGCCATATTCGTGGTAGTCGTGCTTGCGGTAGATCGCCTTGACCACCGGCTCGAACTTCATCGCCAGCTGCGGGTCGATCTCGAATATCTCGTGTGCGATCGTCTTGAAAAGGCCCGCGGCCAGTCCCTCGGCGAGCTTCAGCACGACGTTGCCGGTGAATCCTTCGGTGACGATCACGTCAGCCTTGCCGTCGAACATGTCGCCGCCTTCCACGAAGCCGACGTAGTTCATCGATTTGTCGGACTTCATCAGGCCCGCCGCCTCCCTCACGAGCGCATTGCCCTTGGACTCCTCGGCGCCAATCGAAAGAAGGGCCACACGCGGCGTTTCCATGCCGATCACCCGGCTGCCAAAGACGGTGGCCATATGGCCATACTGATACAGGTGGTTCGCCCGCGGTTCGGGGTTGGCGCCCACGTCGCAGAGGATAATCGGGCCGAAGAAGGTTGGGATGGTCACGGCGATGCCGGGCCGGTGCACGCCGCGCAGCCGCCGCATCGACATCTGAGCCGCGGCCACGCACGCGCCGGTGTTGCCGGCGCTGATGATCACATCGCACCGCTTGTCGCCGCTGTGTCGGTGGCCTCCGAGCTGGGCCATCCGCACGATCGAGCTGTCGCTTTTCTGGCGAAGGGCCGTGACCGGCGAGTCATCCATCTCGATGACCTGCGTCGTCGGCTCGATCTCGATCCGCTCGTCGCCGTCGAGGCCACGCTCGCTGATCTGTTCGCGGATTACGGTTTCGCAGCCGACCAGCACCAGCCGATCCTGCGGGCCAAGAAGCTTCAGCCCATCCAGGCTTCCCGCCAGAATCGCATCGGGGGCGTTGTCACCGCCCATAGCATCAATGGCGATGCGCACTATTCTTCCTTGCCAAGCGCCAGCTTCAGGCCGGCACGGACGTAGCCGCACTCATTGCATGCGGCGTGGGGAAGCTTCCAGTTGGAGCAGTTGGGACAGCGCACGCCCTGCCTTGGCCGCAGCCCGTCGTGCGATCGCCTCGTTCTGCCCTGTGTACGTGTCATGCGTTGACAGGGGACCATGTCGAATCACCTTTTGAATGCGGCGGTTCCGGCGGCCCGGGTCGCCAGTCGTTGCGGGTCCGCCGTAGGCTTGCGGAACTCGAGGTTCCCCTAACAGAACGCTGCTGTCTTCGGTCGGCTGGACCGTGACATCAGCCCTCTATTACCGACTCTAAGGCGGACACGATTTTGGGTCAAGCAGCGATGTGCTGCCCGAAGGCGGCCGCGGTGGTCGCTGAGCAGCGGCCGCGGGGACCGGGCCTCGGCGAGCCGGCAGGCCCCGCCCCGGATTCAGGTTGGAAAAACTCAGAATCCCGGTTGATCGCGGCACCCTTCGGCGAACTCATGCCCGCGGCCCGACCGTTTGACCGGTTGCGGCGATACGTTACATTTGCGGCCCGCAGTTGCGCTGGCCAGTTCCATATCCCCAGCTCGACTCCATGGGACTTGACCGCCGATGAGTGCCAAGCTCGCCTGGCTGTTCGCCTTCGTCGGTCTCTACTGGGCGTATTGCCTGTTCTGGGGCTTCAAGGGCGCTCAGCGGTCGAAGACTTCTGCGGACTACTTTGTCGCCGGGCGGAGCATCGGCGTCTGGGTTTTTGTCCTGGCGGCCACGGCGACCAGCTTCAGCGGCTGGACGTTCATCGGTCACCCCGGCAAGATCCTGACGGACGGCCTGCCCTACGCGTTCGCGTCCTTCTACGCGCTGACCATCCCGTTTACGGGCGTCCTGTTCCTGCGCCGCCAGTGGGTGCTCGGGCGCGCGTTCAAGTACATCACGCCCGGGGAGATGTACAGCGACTACTACGGCGGCAACGCCATGCGCCTGTTGACCGTGCTGGTCGCCTTTCTGTTCAGCGTGCCGTATCTGGGACTGCAACTTCGCGCGTCGGGCGACCTGTTCCATGTCCTGACCGACAAGATGGTCAGCGTCGAAGTTGGCATGTTCGCCCTCTCGGCCATCGTCATGATCTACGTGGCCGCCGGGGGCCTGCGCTCGGTGGCGTACGTCGACTGCGTCCAGTGCATCCTGCTCGCCGTGGGGATCGTCATTCTCGGATGCATCGCGGTGTATTTCGCCGGCGGCTGGTCGGGCTTCACCGAGGGCGTCGCATCGTTCATTCAAAGCGATCTCGAATCCGGCAAGAAGCTCACGCCCGAGGGTCACTCGCACCACGTCGCGATCCCCGGCGCCATCCAGTTCGTCCGGTCCGGCGCGGAGGCCAAGGGCAGTGTCTGGACCGGAATGATGTGCATAACCTATATGTTCGCCCTGATGGGGATCCAGTCGTCGCCGGCCTTCTCGATGTGGGCCTATTCCAACGAAACGAGCCGGGCCTTCCGCTGGCAGCAGGTGGTCGCCTCGTCGCTGATCATCGGCATCATCCTGTTCAGCTTCACCATCTTCCAGGGCGTGGGTGGCAACGTTCTGGTCGCCAGAGGCGTCCTGGAAGACGTGAACGACAAGACGCTGGTGCCGCAGTTGATCGACCTGCTCGCGACCGGCGCGCCCTGGCTGGTGGGCCTCCTGGCCGTGTGTGCCCTGGCCGCGATGCAGAGCACCGGCGCCGCCTACATGTCTACGTTCAGCGGCATGGTCACGCGCGATCTCTACCGGCACTACATTTCGCCGGACGCCTCCGACCGGGTCCAGAAGATCTGCGGCCGCCTGTTCGTCGTCGTCGTGACGGTGGCGGCTCTCGTGGTCGCCGCGTTCACGCAACGGGCCATCGTGATGCTCGGCGGCCTCGCGGTGGCGTACGGATTCCAGATGTATCC
>CAUZBA010000314.1:0-4347 GCA_963577635.1 Phycisphaerae bacterium | reverse complement strand
TCGGTCAGGTCGTAGCCGATCGTGATGATGTCGCCGAACAGTTGCTGTGAATTGCGGTCCATCTCGAACTGGTAGACGAACTTCAGTTTCGGATCGGCGATGTGGCCGCTGAACTTCATCTTGGTGCGGCGAAGCTGGAAGCCGGTCTCCCCCTCGTCGAGGCTGTTTCCGGCAGTGCTATCCGGGCTGCGAAAGTTGGCAATGTAGCGCAACTGAATCTGGCCCTCGATGTTCATCAGGAAGCTGCCGTCCTCGCTGGCGAGGAAGAACTTCTTGCCGTTGTGGCCGGCGGTCATCCCGCCCTCGAGCAGGCTCGCACGCGTGTCGGCATCGGCGAGGACCTCGCGGACCAGCGACTTGACCTCCTCGGCGCGGCGCCCGCTGAGCCAGACCTCGTCGGTTTCGCCCCTCAACTTGCGGACTTCGTCTCGCAGGGCATCCACCTCGCCCTGGTTCTGGCGCAATTGACGAACTTCTTCTTTCAGCGCCTGTAGGTCGTCCGCGAGATTCGGCTCAATGGGCGGCGGATCGGCGAGAAGCAGCCCGGGAACACTTAGCGCCACGACGATTGCAGAAATGGTGCGTGTCATGGCCGGGTCTCCTTTGAAAAGTTTCTCCAATCAGACACCGCGCTCGAACTGCTGACGCGCCCATTGCCATCCGGCCACCGTTCGGGGTAATCCACAGGTGTTCATCCCCAACAGAATCGCCTGCTCGATTTCCGATTCGGACGCACCTTCTTTCAACGCGCGTCGCACGTGGCTGCGCGTGCCTGTTTCCAGGCCCGCCCCCAAGCTCAGGCCGCTCTTGATCAACTGGCAGGTCTTTCGGTCGAGCGGCCCGGCCTCGTCGACGGTCCTGGCGATGGCTTCGTGGGCCTTGCCCAGCGCCGGAAACCTGGTGACGAACTCCTTGAACGTCTCGGGCCGGTCGTCCTGCGTTGCTTCGGTTCCCATACCGGTCGCTGCCATGGTGCAACTTCCGATGGAAGTATTTCCGAGTCCTTTCAGGTGCTCGTTCGCCGGTTCCGGACTCTATCAACCTCCGATTTCTTCGCACATCCTTCGTCTTTTGGCAACTGTGGCGCCTCCTCGGAGTGCGGATTGTGAATCGCTCCACCCAGCGCTTTCTTGTACTCGACGATCGTTTTGCCCACGCTTCTTGCGGTTTCGGGCACGCGCCTGCCCAGGAAGAGCAAAGCCAGAATCCTGATTCCAAATGACGAAAATCCTGAGAACCGCCCTCGACGGGAGCGCGTCACGCAGAGATGGATTCGAGCGCGCGAACGTGTTGCCCGCGAACGATCAATGTCCTGAGAAATGCAGGCTACCGCAGGCCGACGATCCGGTTGTCCACCAGGTCCATGCGGTGGGCCTGGGGATCCGCCGACAGCCCCGGCATGCGCAGGATGTCACCCAGCAGCGGCACGACATATCCGGCGCCGGCCGCGACGATGAAGCCGCGCACGGTGATTTCGAAACCTTCCGGTCGACCCACGATCCTGGGATCGTCGGTAAGAGAGGTCGGGGTCTTGGCCACGCACAGGGGCAGCATGTCGTACCCGAAGTCGGTGAGGCGCTGCAGATCCGCTTCGGCCTGGCGCGTGTAGACCACATCCGCGGCCCCGTACATGAATCGGGCCACTTTTTGCATCTTCACCTTGAGCGGATCGGCGGCATCGTAGAGAGGCGAGAACGGTGTTGACTTGTGCTCGGCGTGTTCGATGACGGCATCGGCCAGTGCCTCCGCTCCCTCGCCGCCGCGCTCGAAGTGGTCGCAGACCGCGAACGGCACGTTTAGCTCATCGGATGCCCGGCGGACCATGCTGATCTCCTGCTCACTGTCGCTTGCGAATCGATTCAGTGCGACGATCGGAGTTTCCCCGAACGTGCGGATGCTCTCGACGTGCTTGTGCAGATTGGCCAGGCCGCGTCCGACGGCCGCCGGATCGGGCGTGTTGATGTCGGTCATCGCAACGCCGCCGTGCCGCTTCAGCGCGCGAACGGTCGCGACGAGCACCACCGCTGAAGTGTCGAGACCGGCGGACGTGCACTTGATGTCGAAGAATTTTTCCGCCCCAAGATCGAACCCGAATCCGGCTTCGGTAATCACCCAGTCGGCGTGGGAGAGCGCCATCTTGGTGGCGATCACCGAGTTGCAGCCATGGGCGATATTCGCGAACGGCCCGCCGTGAATCAGCGCCGGCACGCCTTCGCACGTCTGAACCAGATTCGGCATGAGCGCGTCCTTCAACAGAACCATCATGGCGCCCACCGCCTGCAGATCGCCCGCGGTCACCGGGGTGTGTTCGTAGGTCAGCGCCACCAGCAGCCGCGACAGGCGCGCCCGCAGATCCTCGGCATCCTCGGCCAGGCACAGCGCCGCCATGACTTCGGATGCGGGGGTGATGTCGAAACCGGTTTCACGCGGCACGCCCTGCAGCCGCCCGCCGAGACCGATGACCACGTGCCGCAGCACGCGGTCGTTGATGTCGACCGCACGGCGCCAGAGGATCTGCCGGGAGTCGATTCCCAGCGCGTTGTCGTGATACACGTGGTTGTCCACGAGCGAGGCGAGAAGGTTGTGGGCCGCGGAGATGGCGTGGAAGTCTCCGGTGAAGTGGAGGTTGATGTCCTCCTGCGGCACGACGACGGATCGGCCACCGCCGGTGGCGCCGCCCTTGATCCCGAAGGTCGGGCCGAGTGACGGTTCGCGCAGTGCCAGGCATGCCCTTTTGCCTTTTCTAGCGAGTCCTTGAGCGAGTCCGATCGAGGTGGTTGTCTTGCCCTCACCGGCGCTTGTCGGCGTGATCGCGGATACGAGGATCAGGCGGCCCGGCTTACGACCGTTGTTGTGGGCGTCCAGGCGGATCTTCGCCTTCAGTTCGCCGTACGGAATCAGGTACGACGCGTCGATTCCCAGTTCTGCCGCGACTTCGCCGATCGGCCGTGGCGAATTATTCTTACTTGCGGTTTCGCTAATGGCCATGTGCAACCTCAAGTGTGACCAAGATCGTATCGGCGCGTGTCGATCGCGACAGGGCGGCGCCTGGCAGCGAAGGTATGATGGCCAAGTCCCGTCCTTCATTTGACCGAAAGCGCCACTCATGATTAAGAGAAGGGCCTGCCGGCTTATTCACGGCGTTGGCCCTGACGCCAGGTTGCCGGCCATCATCATCAATCATGTGAGCAACGGCGTACAGTCCTCATGAACACGATGAACGCGCTGATCAAGACGAAGCCCGAGCCCGGATTCCATCTGGAGCAGGTCCCAGTGCCGCAGATCGGCATCAACGAGGTCCTGATCCGAATTGACCGGACCGGGATATGTGGCACTGACGCGCACATCTATCACTGGAATGCGTGGGCGCAAAAGACGATCAAGCCGCCGCTTGTCGTCGGCCACGAATTTGTCGGCATCATCGAAGCGGTCGGTAGCAACGTCAAGGACTTTAAACCGGGCGACGTCGTCAGTGGCGAAGGTCACGTCGTGTGTGGCCGCTGTCGCAACTGCCTGGCCGGCCGCCGGCATCTGTGTGCGGACACCGAGGGCATCGGCGTCAACCGGGCGGGGGCATTCGCCGAGTACCTGGCGCTGCCGATGACCAACGTGTGGCACCACGACGCGTCCATCCCCAGGGACGTTCAGGCGATCTTCGACCCGTTCGGCAACGCGGTCCACACGACCCTGTCATTCGACGTGCTCGGAGAGGATGTCCTCATCACCGGCGCGGGGCCGATAGGGGTCATGGCGACGGCGGTGGCCCGGCATGCTGGCGCCCGCCACATCGTCGTCACCGACGTGAATCCGTTCCGACTGGCGCTTGCCAGCCGGATGGGCGCTACCTCGGTGGTCGACGTGCGCACCGGATCCATCAGAGAAATTAAGAAAAGGCTGGGCATGAAGGAAGGATTCGATGTGGGGCTCGAGATGTCCGGCAACCCCGATGCTTTTCGAGACATGCTGTCGAACATGTCGCATGGGGGAAAGATTGCCATGCTCGGCATTCCCGCGAGCGACATGTCCATCGACTGGGACCTCGTGATCTTCAACGGCATCACCATCAAGGGCATTTACGGCCGGAAGATGTACGAGACCTGGTACAAGATGACCGCGATGATTCAAAGCGGCCTGGACATCAGCCCTGTGATCACGCACTGGTTTCACTACCGGGAGTTCGAAAAGGGATTCGACGTCATGCAGGCCGGCCAATCGGGCAAGGTGATCCTGCATTGGTCGGACGACACGCCCGCGGCGCGGTAACGGTCAGGAGATCGGCGCGATGTTCGGTTCGATGAAACAGCACCTGGAACGGGATATCGCGGAGATCCGAGCCGGCGGCCTGTA
>CAUZBA010000313.1:0-4356 GCA_963577635.1 Phycisphaerae bacterium | reverse complement strand
GCCCGCGGCACACGTGGGTGAAAGTCGCCGTCGTCGGCGTCTTCGCCGCCATCACCTATCTTTCGCTTTACCCCGCGGAGTGGCGCGTCCAGGCGCCGTTCGAAATCCAGACCATCGAGCATCAGGTCATCGCGGCGCCGTTCACCGGCCGTCTCGAGGCGATCAACGTCAAAATCGGTGATCCCGTGGTCGCCGGCGAAACCGTCCTGGTCTCCATGGAGACAGCGGAGCTGATCGCACAGCGGGCCAGCCACGAGGCGCGGCGACAGGAATATCAGACCAAAGCGAACCTGGCCCAGAAGGAACACAAGATTGCCGAGCAGATGATCGCCCTGCACCAGGTGGAGCAGGCCCAATCCGAAATCGATTTGGTTCAGCACAACATCGACAAGGCGGAGATTCGATCCCTGGTCAGCGGGGTAGTCGTGGAGGGAGATCTGGAAGGTTCCGAGGGGGCCACGTTCGAGCAGGGCGACCCGCTGTTTCGAGTGGCGCCGATGGATACGCTTCGGGCCGAATTGCTGGTGTCTGAAAAACGGATTACCGACGTGCTGACCATAATCGAAGACGATCCACAGGAGGACGCCGACGGCACGGACGGCGCGGCACCTCGCAAGCACGGCGACCTCGCGGCCGTCGCCTCCCCGGGCGACTATCTGCCCTTCATTGTTGAGCAGATCAGCCCCGTTGCCGAGGTCGTCGAACAGCGCAACGTCTTCCGTGTTCGTGTCCGGCTGCTGCTGGAGCAACTGGACGAGCGGCCCGACTGGCTCGCCCCCGGACTCGAGGGCGTGGCCCAGATCCACATCGGCACCGCCACCTATGCGTGGCTCTGGACCCGCGACGCGGTGGATTGGGTCCGCATGAAGTTGTGGTGGTAAGGGTCCGTGGTCGGTGGTCACCCACGAAGCACCGGTCAACGGACACGCCAGGCTCGACACCCGCTGCGTCGCCAGGATTCCTCCGCAAACTGAAAAAGTCGTGACGGCCCATGCCCGTAGATCGCCCCACATTCAGTGAATCCTGGTATCGAGTAGCAAACCAGCGGCCACATCTGCGTTCCACGATCCAGACTTATCGCCAGCAGTATCGCGGACAGATGTGGCACGTCGTCCGCGACCCGTCGAACAACCAGTTCTTTCGCCTCAACGACGCGGCCTATCACTTCGTCGGGCTTCTGGACGGTCGCCGCACGGTCGAGCAGGTCTGGGAGACGTGCAACGAACAGCTCGGCGACCAGGCCCCCACGCAGAACGAGGCGATCCAGCTGCTCGGCCAGCTCTACACCGCAAACCTGCTGCACGGCGAGATGGCCGCGGACGCCGAAGGCATGTTCGAGCGATACCGCAAGCGCGTCGGTCGCGAGATCCGCGGCTACATGACGAATTTCCTGTTCATCAGGATTCCTCTGATCGACCCCGATCACTTTCTCGACGCGTGGGTCCATCTTTTCGGCTGGGTGTTCAGCTGGATCGGTTTCCTTATCTGGTCGGCCCTGTTGCTCACGGGCGGTTATTTCCTGGTCGGGCAGTTCGGCGAGTTGTGGCACCAGGTCAACAACATTCTCGACCAGGACAACCTGATTTTCCTCTACGGGACATTCGCCGTCATCAAGGTGTTCCACGAATTCGGCCACGGGTTCGCATGCAAGAAGTTCGGCATGAGAAACACCAGCGGCGGTGAAGTTCACACGATGGGGATCATGTTCCTCGTCTTCGCCCCGGTGCCCTACGTGGACGCTTCGAGCGCCTGGTCGCTGCGCAGCAAGTGGCAGCGCATCATGATCAGCGCCGCCGGCATGTACGTTGAGCTTGCGATTGCCGCGATCGCCGCGATCGTCTGGGCCAACACCCGCGAGACGACGCTTGCGCACACGATCGCCTACAACGTGATCTTCATCGCCAGCGTCTCGACGATTCTGTTCAACGGGAACCCGTTGCTGCGATTCGACGGCTACTACATCCTCTCCGACCTGGTGGAAGTTCCCAACCTGTCTCAGCGATCCAAGGATTTCCTCTACTACCTGATCAAGAAATATATCTACGGAGCCAAGCGCGTCCGCACGACGGTTCAGTCCGCGAGCGAGAAACGATGGCTTGTGTTCTACTCGATCGCGTCATCGGTGTACCGCGTGTTCATCAGCGTCAGGATCCTCATGTTCGTGGCCGACAAGCTGTTCTTCCTCGGGGCGATTCTGGCGGTGGCCGCGGTGGTGACCTGGGTGTTCGTCCCCCTGGGCAAGTGGTGTAAGTACCTGGGCACCAGCCCGGAGCTGTCACGCTGTCGGCCGCGGGCCGTGTTGACGACCGCCGCGTTTCTGCTGCTTCTGATCGGCAGCATCAGCGTCCCGTCCGTGCCCGAGCACGGCCGCGCCGAGGCGTTCGTCGAGCCTCACGAAGTCGCCAACGTGCACGCGGGAGCCGCGGGGTTCGTCATGGAAGTGCGGGACTCGGGCGAGCACGTCAATCCTGACGGCGAGCCGCTGCTCGTGGCTAGCAACCGCGGATTCGAAACCGACCTGGTGTCGCAGCTCGCCCAGCGAAAAATCGCCAGGAGACAACTGGCCATGGCCATGGAGAAAACCGGCGCCGAACGAGACGCGATCAGGAGTCGCAGACGAGCGATCGACAAGAACATCGAGGAGTTGCGCCGCAAGATCGAGCGGTTGCGGATCGTCAGCCCGATACGCGGCGTGTGGGTCGCACCGGGCATCGACCGAATCGTGGGCGCGTACGTGCGGCCCGGTGACTTCATCGGGCGCGTCGCCAGCGAGGGAAGCCTCTTCGTGCGCGCTTTGGCCGGGCAGACCATCGGTCCGTGGATCGATCCAGTCGAGCACCCACGCGTCGAGATGCGCATCAAGGGGCGTCCGGAAATTTACTTCACGGGCAAGATATTCAAGGTGCTGCCCGCGGGGATGCAGAGGCTGCCCACGCCGTCCATGGGTTACGCCGCCCAGGGCGCCCTGGCGGTGGATCCGTCCGATCCCGAGGGAACCAAGACCACCGAAAAGTTTTTCGAGGTGCACATCCAGCCGGACAGGCTTGCGCAGGTGACGCTGACGAATTCCGGCACGACGGCCGCCCGCGGCGAGGTGACCGTGAGGATCGAGTCCGCCGCGGACGAGGCCGGCGGCGAGGTCGATCGCATCGTTGGCACGCTGGGCCCGATCGCGATCGAATTGGAACCGGGCGAGTCCCTGACACGGACCGTGAACGTGGCGATGCCGCACGGCGACGGGGTGGCCAATGTGGGATTGATCGCCGTTGTTGACCTCAGCACGTCCGGCGGCGGCGCCGCCGCCGCGGCGACCGAAGCGCACGGCGCGCCGGGACAGCTTGTCGGCGAGGTCGGCGAGGTGAGCATGCCGTCATACCTGTTGCCGGGTCAGCGCGTGGTGGTTCGGTTCTCGATGGGGTCGCGGCCGCTGGCCCAGCAGTGGTGGCTCTCGGTGCGCCAACTCGTGCAGCGGCGCTTCCAGGCATGAGGGGGAAGAAGCGACCCGTCACGGCGGGCAAACTCCGCGACGTAGTCACGGAGCGACGAAGGGGTGTCGCGCAAGCGGCCAGCGAACGACGGAGGCCGTCTTTGCTGCGATGACGACAACGGTCGCCTGTGCGATCGTGGGTTCATAACTTGTGGCATGGAGACCGATGACTCAGGCGTCACCAACTGGAGCCCTTGCCCCGCCCGGGATGAACCAGCCCGTGCCCAGCGCCATGTGGCGCATGCTGGCGTCGCGCGCCGTAAAGCAGAAGCTTCCTAAAGGGATCGATGCGGTCTGGGATGCGGCGGTGGGTCTTGTCGTGCCGTTCGTGCCGCGTCGTGGTCGCCTGATGCGCAAGGCCGCAGCGATTGTCGCCCTCGAAAGCGAATACACCGATCTGAGCGACGCTCGACTGCGTGAATCCCTCGCCCAGATGCGGTCGGAGTTTCGTGTCGGCCGAACCAGCCGCGAGCAGCTCGACCACGCATTCGCGATGCTGCGCGAGGCGGCGTGGCGATCATTGGAACTGCGGCCCTACCCGGAGCAGATCGCCGCGGCCCTGGCGTTGAACGCCGGATGTGTCGCCGAGATGGCCACCGGCGAAGGCAAGACGCTCGCCGCGACGTTGCCGGCCACGATCGCCGGCTGGCGCGGACGCGGCTGTCATGTGATCACGGTCAACGACTACCTGGCCAAGCGCGACGCGGAATGGATGGCTCCGATGTACCGGTACTGCGGCCTCTCGGTCGCGCACATCGAGGGCCCGACGCCGGCGCCAGAACGGCGCAGGGGCTACAACGCCGACGTGACTTACCTGACGAACAAGGAAGTGGCGGCCGACTATCTGCGTGACCGTCTGGCGCTGGGGC
>CAUZBA010000312.1:0-4364 GCA_963577635.1 Phycisphaerae bacterium | reverse complement strand
ACAAATGCGCCAGTCTTGACCCGATGGTCATCTTAGTGATAACTGAATCGCGCATCTCAGGACGCGTGACCGGGTCGCGTCGCGATCGCTGTCGCAGCATCGGGCCGGCCACGAGAAACGCGGGCACCGAAGGCCCGCATCGCCCCGCAGCGCCTTGCGTCCAGCCGGCGGGGATCATGCGGGAGGCGCTCGCGCCGAGGGGCCCACGACGCCTCCCATGGGGCCGCGCCGGGCCTTGGGGGGTGCTATACTATGCTCAGGTCGTCAACTAGGTCGTCAACGTACCCGGCCGGTGGCGGTTGGTGCATGGTCGTCTTCAGATGCCGTGGGTCCGGTAACCATCAGTCGCCGGTGCGACGGCTTCAGATGAATGAGGACGAGAGGAAAGCTGATCATGTCTACGAACACGATGGCGTCAGCCCAATCACCCGCCGCGACGCACACCGAGAAGAAAGCAACCGGGTCGATCTGGATCCTCGCGTCGTGGAAGGATCTGCTGCTGTTCGTCGGCACGCCGCTGCTGCTTCTGCCACTGATTCCCATGACGATGAAGTGGTCGCTGATTACGGTCGAGCAATTCAGCATTTTCGCGCTGGCCTTCGCCTCGACCGGGCATCATCTGCCCGGAATGATACGGGCCTACGGCGACCGACAGCTTTTCCAGCGCTACAGGGTTCGATTCATCGTCGCCCCGATCTTCCTGGTCACCATATGTATGGTCTCGTTCAGCCTGGAAATGCAGGGCCTGAGGCTCCTGTTCCTGCTCTGGGGATTCTGGCACGCGGTGATGCAGGTGTATGGGTTCGCTCGCATTTACGACGCCAAGGTTCGAATGTTCGACAGGGTCACGGCGCGTCTTGACTGGTTGATGTGCCTGGCCTGGTTCTCAGCCGGCATCGTCTTCTCTCCGGAGCGGGTTTCCCTGTTTTTCGAAGAATTCTTCCTGGCCGGTGGTCCGCAGATCGGCATGGGCTTCATCAGCGTCCTCCAGAATATCTGGGCCGGTTTTTTGACCATCGTCACCCTTGCCTTCGTCGCCAACATGGTGTGGCGCGTGCGTCACGGGGCACAAATCAGTCTCGCCAAGATCCTGTTGTTCGCAATCAGCTTCGGATTCTGGTGGTTCGTGATGGTCACGATCGAAAACGTGATCATGGGCGTTGCCATCTGGGAAATCTTTCACGACATCCAATACCTGTCCATCGTCTGGGTGTTCAATCGGAACCGGGTCGACAAGGACAATCGCGTCGGATCGTTTACACAATTCCTGTTTCGGCGCAGCTGGTTGATGATCGGACTCTATACCGGAATGGTGGCCGCGTACGGGTTTTTCGGTTTCGCGACAAAGGCAAGAATGTTCATCGACCACGAGACCGTGACCCGTCTGCTCCTTGGGGTGATTGCCGCTTCGGGATTCCTGCACTTTTATTTCGATGGGTTCATCTGGAAGGTTCGCGAACGTTCGACTCGCGAGAGCCTCGGCCTCAAGGGCGGCAAGCCGGACGGCACCGGGACGGGCCTCGTGCCGGTCTGGGTCCGTCACGGAATGCTTTGGACGATTTTCATCGTGCCCCTTGGCATGCTGTGGACGTGGCCGGCCGCGGAGAAACTCGACGTCTACCGGCATCTGACCATCGCGATGCCGAACGTCGCGCAGTACCACACCAAGCTGGGCGCGGCCTGGCAACGCAGTGGCGACGCCGTGAAAGCGGAGATGGCTCTGCGTCACGCCATTAAGATCGATGCGGACTCGTATGAGGCCCACGAGATACTTGGTGCCGCGCTTCTGGTTCAGAATAGGGTCGACGACGCGATCCAGAGCCTGGCGGCCGCGTTGCGCCTGAAAACCCGTCTACCGGAGAGTCACTACCGAATGGGTTTCGCGCTTGGTCAACGCAAAGACTACGACGGGGCAATCGCGTCCTACAAACGCGCGATCGAATTGGAACCGGATCACGCGCTGGCCCATTACGCCATGGGCGCCGCACATGCGGCGAAGGGCGATATGGCGCGGGCCGCGAGTTCGTTCCGGCGTGTGATCAAGATGGATCCTGTCGACACCCCCAACGCGAAAGCCGATGCCGAAACGGCCCTCGAACAGGTCCTGCAGTTCCAGCGCAGCCAGAAAAAAAACTCGCCCCGGCCCTAGCCCGCATTTCTCACCAGTTTCACCGCCCAGCGGGCGGCTTCATTCGCTGGCTTCGTCCTCCGTGCGATCCGTCCTCGACGTAGCATTCAGCTACGCCTGCGGAAGATCGCGTGTGCGTCCTAGCCAGCGAACGAACCTGCCGCGCTGGTTTGCGCAATGTCGCTGGCCGAGTATCCTAGGCCCTGCCTCAAGTTCCAACACCGCTGGTTGTTACACCACCGAGAGGTGAAACTGGTGAGAAATGCGGGCTAGCGTCCGGCCGCACGGCTCGAGCGTTTTAAGTTTCGATGTAGCGTTTTGAGCGTCGGCATCGCTGAGTCTGGCGCGGAGGGCGAAGCAGGCGACCCCGCAGTGGGTCGGCGATGCAGCGCGACAAAGCCAGGCGCAGATGCAGCCAGCTCAGGACGCTACAGTGAAAGTTAAACCGCTCTAAGGAACGAACAGCTCGCCCCCCGCGTACGGCTCGACCGGACGCAGCGAGTGTCGGTGCGAAAGGTATTCGACGCCGATCTCCACATCTCCCAGTGTCAGTGGGTGGACGAGCTTCTCGTCTTTCTTCAGGACATCCACGCGAATGGTGTTGCGACCCCGCACAGGCAGGTGCGGTCCGTCCAGGTCGACGTGGAACCGGTAGCCGTTGACCGCGTGGACCGGCCGCGACGGACGCATCTGGAACGTGTAATCGGCCTTGCGGATGACGTCGCGGGGAACCTCCCATCCATTCCAGGTGATTCGAATCTCGTCGGTGTGCATCATCTGTGGGCACATGACCCGCAGTTCGCATTTCCACAGCTCGCCGAGATTTTTCTTCTCAGCCAGATCGTCGTACACCTCTATAAAACAGTGCGGGCCCGGCGCGCCCTTGGTCAGCTCGATGGGCAACTGCGGCCTGACGCCGAACTGCGAGGTATCGCCCGGGGTCTGGGCCGGACAGATCCGAAAGATCTTGTCCTGGTGCGCCAGCACGTCGGGATAGGCCAGGTGGCGCAGGCGCTCGAACATCTCGTCGGTGTAGGGGTAGCGGTTGGGCGAGGGATAGTAACGGTGAACCAGGATCCCCCGGGCCCCGGCGGCGTAGGCGTTGACCGCGGCGGCGCGATGGGTTTGGCGCGTCTGCGACGACGAGACGCTGTCGAGGCCGGCCAGAACCGTGGTCTTCGTTCCGGCCACCGCATCGGTGATGCCCCGCAAGCCTGAAACGTTGGCCTCGAAACTGTCTCCCGCCGACATGGCGATCAGTGTGTCGACCAGACCCTCCCTGATCCAGGTCTCCACGTCGTGGCCCATGGCCCGGTTGCCTTCGATCGTTGCGCCGATGCGGAGCACCAGCCTCTTCGTTCGCTCCTGCGCCTTGGCCGCTTCGTCGCATGCGCGACGGATCTTGCGAACCCATTCGGTCAACGTTTCGGTATGGTCCTCCACGTCCTTGCGGGCAATGAACGGCGCATAGGTGCAGAAGTTCACCTCGATGCCGTCGGTCGGATAGTCGCCGATCAGCTCGCGGATGACGGCTAGGCGGTTTTCACGCACCTGTGGAACCGCGTAGGAAAACTGGTTCTCCCGGGCGCGCAGGTGCTCGTCGACGTCCGGCTCGGGGCCGATCTGCCACTGCGGGTGTTCTGTGGTGAAGTCGGCGACGCGGCTGTCGGTGACCCGATCGTGGGCAACGTGCATCAGGTTGAGCAGCAGGTGCGGAAGAAACTTGAATCCCCGCTTGTGAGCATGATCGCAGACCACCCGGAGCGGATCGTGCCCGCTTTCGATCATCATCCGGACGTTGACGCCGGCGCGGTACCAGATGGCGTGGCTGCACAGGTCGAGGTTGTGCCCCCACCGCTCACCGACCTTCGTGTCGTAGAGCAGCACACTGCAGTCACCGACGACATAGGTGATCGTGTCGATGCCGAGGTCGAGGACCTCGTCGATGGGCTCGACGTACTGCCGCATGCCCATTGGCGGTTCGTACAGGTATGTGCTGGAATGCCGGCCGTCGGTCTCGAACACGATCTCATGCTCTGCGCTCATGGGAGGTTCCGTTCACCATTTCGTTGAATCTTCCCCGACTCACCGCGAATCACGAACATCGGGGCATCAATCCGTTCTGCCGAAACCTGGGGCATCACTGCGTGCTGCTACACCTTAACATGACCTGGGGGCTCGCTTCGCTCGACCCCAGCCACCCGATCATTCGATGTGGCACCAACGGGTGGCTGGG
>CAUZBA010000311.1:0-4380 GCA_963577635.1 Phycisphaerae bacterium | reverse complement strand
ACACTGTGTCGTCATAGGTCGGCCGCCTTGCCTGGAATAAAGGTTGCTCGCAACTTCCCTTATGCCAGAAAGACCAACCTTTTCAATAGAGTCGTGAGAAATGCGGGCTAGCCCTATCGGCACAGGCGGGGTGGTCCGATGAGTCAGGCTGTAAGATCAGATGTTAAAGTTGCTTGCGTTCAATTTTCGCCACGCTTCCCCTCCCTCAGGTGTGGTGACGGGACGCGTTGCGAATCCGGTTGATCGCGGTCAGATAAGCCTCCGCGGATGCCTCGATCACATCGGTGGAGACGGCGCGGCCACGTACCGTCAATTCGTGATGCCGGACCTCGACCGTCACCTCACCCTGGGCATCCTTGCCCTGCGTGATCGCTCGAATCTGGTAGTCGCGTAGCTCCACCGCGACCCCCGTGATACGCTGAATGACCGAGTAGATCGCGTCGATGGGACCGTCTCCCGTGCTCGCGTCGGTCGCCTCGGTCCCCGCCGCATCACCCAGAGTCACGGCGGCCATCGGGATGGCGCCGGTGCCGCTGGTGACCTGGAGATTGATCAATCGCCAGATCTGCTGGTCGCTGGACCCGTCGAGCTGATCCTCGACAAGAGCTTCGATGTCCTCGTCGTAGACGTTCTTCTTCTTGTCCGAAAGTGTCTTGAACGCGTCGTAGACGCGCTGGAGAATCTCATCGCTCATCGTGTAGCCCATCGCCTCGATTCGCTCGCGCAGGGCGTGCCGGCCGGAGTGCTTGCCGAGCACCAGCTTGTTCGAGGGAAGGCCCACGTCGCCGGGATCCATGATCTCGTACGTCGTTCGCTCCTTCAGCATTCCGTCCTGATGGATTCCCGCCTCGTGGGCGAACGCATTTTCCCCGACGATCGCCTTATTCCGCTGCACGTGAAGTCCCGTGAAGCTGGCGACCATGCGCGACAGCGGGTAGATCTTCTTTGTGTTGATCGTGGTCTTGAACCTGCGGAAGTAATCCTCCCGTGTCCGCAGCGTCATCACAATCTCCTCGAGGGCGGCGTTGCCGGCGCGTTCGCCGATTCCGTTGATGGTGCATTCGACCTGGCGGCACCCGTTCTCCACCGCCGCGAGGCTGTTGGCCACGGCGAGGCCCAGGTCGTTGTGGCAGTGGGCTGAGAGGTAGATGTCCTGTTCGTCGAGCTGCGGCAGCTTCCGCCGGACGTAATCGAAGATTTCGCCGTATTCCGACGGCACGGCGTAGCCCACGGTATCGGGGATGTTGATCGTGGTGGCGCCAGCTTCGACCGCGGCGGCGGTGATATCGACCAGCACATCTAGTTCCGTTCGCGAACCGTCCTCCGGACTGAACTCGACATCGTCCACGAACTGTCGGGCCCGCTTCACCGACTCGACGGAGAGACGGATGATCTGGTCGATCGGCTTCTTGAGCTTTTTCTCGCGGTGGATTTTGCTCGTGGCGCAGAACACGTGTATGCGGTGGCCCTTCGTGCCCCGCAGGGCCTCCCCGGCGCGATCGATGTCACGGGGCACGCAGCGGGCCAGGCCCGCCACAATCGCGCCGTCGGTTTCCGAGGCCACCGCGCGCACCGCCTCGAAATCACCGTCGGTGGTGATCGGAAACCCCGCCTCGATCACGTCCACACCCATGGCCACCAGCTGACGCGCGATTTCCAGCTTTTCCTGAATGTTCAGCGTGGCGCCCGGCGATTGCTCGCCGTCGCGGAGCGTCGTGTCGAAGATCCGGATGTGTGTCGGTTCGGCCATGGGGAACTTCCTTAAGCGCCACAGTCAGGGTGCAAGCCACATTGGGCCTTCAGTCGCTGGATGGAGAGTTGGTCAGTTCGCAGACACCCGGTCATCTGTACGCTATTCAACCGGTATTCCCAGCAGTCTCGCATGACAATACTCCAGGAACTATTCGCTCATCCATGCCTCTGAGGCCTCCGCTGACTGCGGCACTGACCAGCAAAAAAAACGCCCTGTCAGGTCTTGCTGGACAGGGCGGAACAATTCGTTTCTTGCGAAGCCTCCGTCCTATCCGGGACGCACCAGGAGCAGCAGCAGATGCAACTGCTGAAGGTCGGCGTTCTCGGTGGACGGGGTGGTCGTCTTCATGGTCGCTTCTTCGATCGTCGGCAGATCCTATGCACCGGTCCTCTGTGTGTCAAACCTATCGGTCCAACAAAGGTGGCGCCTTTCATCCTCGTCGTTGACTCGGGGAGGCCGGCCCGATATTTTCGGTTCCTCACGCTCCTCGCGAGCCCCGGACACCCGTCGCCCGGATGGTTCATGAGTCATCCGGGCAGAGAACAATCCATGAGCAAACTGTCAGAAGCAGTCCAAGGTGAACGGATCATCCATCGGGACGGTCGCCTGGTGGTACCCGCCAAACCGGTGGTCCCGTTCATCGAAGGCGACGGAACCGGGCGCGACATCTGGGCCGCGGCGCGGCACGTCATCGACTCGGCCGTCTCAGGGGCGTACGGAGGCGCCCGCCAGATCGTCTGGATGGAAGTTCTGGCCGGGCAGAAGGCGTATGACGCGACTGGCCAATGGCTCCCGGAGGAGACGTTGAAGGCGTTCGATCAACAACTGGTGGGGATCAAGGGACCGCTGACCACTCCGGTCGGCGGGGGCATCCGCTCATTGAACGTGGCCTTGCGGCAGATCCTTGATCTGTACGTATGCCTGCGGCCGGTGCGCTACTTCCCAGGGGTGCCCTCGCCGGTGAAACGCCCCGATCTGGTGGACATGGTCATCTTTCGCGAGAACTCGGAGGACATCTACGCCGGCATCGAGTTTCAGCAGGGCACTGAGGCGTGCGGAAAGTTCCTGGAACTCCTGCGGGCCCAATTCCCGAAGATGCACGAAAAGATCAGGTTCCCCGACACTTCGGGTGTCGGCATCAAGCCCGTGTCGCAGGAGGGCACGGCCCGGCTGGTCAAGGCGGCAATCGATTACGCCGTCGCCCAGGGGCGCCGGAGCGTCACGCTGGTCCACAAGGGCAACATCATGAAGTTCACCGAAGGCGCGTTTCGCGACTGGGGGTACCAGATCGCCGGCGAACAGTACGGCGCGCGTGAACTGGACGGCGGTCCCTGGAAGGTGATCGACCCGAACGCATCAGAGGGCCCGAATCCCGCCGGTGCGATCACGGTCAAGGACGTCATCGCGGACGCGTTTCTCCAGCAGATCCTCACGCGTCCGGACGAGTACGACGTCATCGCCACGATGAACCTCAACGGCGACTACATTTCCGATGCTCTTGCGGCGTGCGTGGGCGGAATCGGCATCGCCCCGGGCGGCAACATCAACTACACGAGCGGTCACGCAATTTTCGAAGCAACGCACGGCACGGCGCCGAAGTACGCCGATCAGGACAAGGTCAACCCCGGTTCGGTCATCCTCTCGGGCGAGATGATGTTGCGCTACCTCGGCTGGGCCGAAGCGGCCGATCTGATCAACAAGGGCGTGCAAGGCGCCATTGCCGCAAAGACCGTCACCTACGATTTTCACCGCCTGATGCAGGACGCGACGCTGCTCAAGTGCAGCCAGTTCGGCGAGGCGGTGGTCAAGCACATGCGCGATTGACCGGAGAATGAGCCGCCCCTCACGCGAATCCGACGCAGCGATGACCGAGCAGTTCGACCGGTTGGTGACGCACGCCGGCGGCGATCCCAAAGGGTTGTCCGGCAAGCTCGTGCGGGAAATGATGCACACCGCCGTCAATGCTGCTGCGCGACGGCGCCGACGACGGCGAATTGAAACTGATGAGTCGCAGCCTCAAAGAGCTGCGATACGCGATGAAGGTGTTTCGCGCCTATCGTGGCAAACGGAAGGTTGCGATATTCGGTTCGGCACGGACGTCGGAAGCAGATCCCGCCTATCAGGCGGCGGCAGCGTTCAGCCGGAAGATGGTGCTGCGCGGCTGGATGGCGATCACCGGCGGCGGCGACGGAATCATGAAGGCCGGCCAGGGCGGCGCCGGCCGCGCATCGTCTTTCGGCGTGGCCATCCGCCTGCCCTTTGAAACCACCGTGAACGAGTTCATCGAGGGCGACCCGAAGCTGATCGTCTTTCGCTATTTTTTCACGCGCAAGCTCATCTTCGTTTCGCAGGCCGACGCCGTCGTGCTGTTCCCGGGTGGATTCGGTACGCAGGACGAAGGGTTCGAAACGCTGACACTCGTGCAGACCGGCAAGGCACCGGTCGTGCCGGTGGTGATGATCGACCCACCGGGCGGCCAATATTGGGCCCGGTGGGATCGCTTCGTTCGTGAGCAGTTGCTTCACGACGGGCTGATCAGCCAGGAAGACCTCAACCTGTACCGGGTCACCGACAACGTGGATGAGGCCGTCGCGCATGTGCTGCATTTTTACCGCAACTACCACTCA